>CAZTLZ010000021.1:0-28796 GCA_964614665.1 uncultured Maribacter sp. | reverse complement strand
GCCAAAAGAACCATCTATGACTCCCAAAGCGGGTGCAAATATAAGATGGTTTTTTTGTTTGCACAATACATAAATGAAAAAAAATCACAAGGTTTTGTAAAAAAATCATAACTACCTCTTTTTCAATATGTTATTTATTGAATAAAATTGTTTTGGGGCAGTGATAGAGCAATTGTCTAAGCTCTTTTTCTATCCATCAAAAATTTTGATGGATAGAAAAAAGCGAGCTGCAAGTATATAGTGCCAACAAAGTAACAGCCCCAATCACAAAAATCATCGCTTAAAATCAGGTAATTAGAGGTGTATTTTAAGAAAAGAAGTTCCAAACCAACCCAAAACGTATCACAAAATCACGGTAGGGATAATTAGGAGCTGAATAAAAAGTATTGGTTTCGCCAAAAGAAGAGTTAAAGTGCTCCGCTTTTAAAAAGATACGGGTTTGTTGCACTTTGGCATTAATAAAGAAATCAAGCATAGGATAACCCCCCAGCTCTTCAGTGCTCTGAATATAGAATTCACCAAGTACGGGATTATAAGCGTCCATAGTATAAGACGTAAAATATTTAAAGGTTACGCCCGTTTGAAGAAACATGGCCTTTTTAAATACATGTGAAGAAAAGTAAAGAGTATTGCGTGTCACAAACTGAGGCACGTTCAAAACGTTATTGCTTTGCTCAACATTTTGATACATCAGTGTATTGTTCAAAGCAAAGCCTCCTAATTTGAATTCTTTATCATACTTTACTTTTAAGTGATTAACGCTATTGGTTTCTTGAAAGGGTTTTATTGATGCCTGATCTGCACCGTCCACAATTTCAATAGCAGAGTCTACAGCAAAGTAGGCATAGTTGTCTATCGTTGCATATTTTAATGCCAAATTACCCCATACTTTCGATTCAAAATCGAATTTCAAACTGTTTACTCGTTCTTTTTCAAAAGTGGAATTATTCTGCCAATTATAGTTGGTATAATCACTTTGATACAGTAAAAAGTTAAAATTAGGCAATCTTGATGAAGAATGTAATGACGCCCTCATTTTGTTGTTCTGATTAAATAGATAGCTTGCAGACCCATCTACAATATTTCCTGTTAGAACACCTGACAAGTTATATTTAACATCACCTTTAACAAGAAAACCTTTGATTTGTTTACGATATTTAGCCCCGAGGGCAACTTCTTGACCTTTCAACTGATTTTCTATTGTTTGGGTATCGGTAATTAGAATACTATTCGTAAAATAGTTGTAGTTGTATAGGCTAATACTACCCTGTAGGCCACCCAAAGTTGCATTGTAAAAATCAGCGCTAAATTGATTGTACATCGTTTTTAGATTCATTCGATCATCAATTGCATCTAAAAGTCCCTCGCCAAAAAAATCATTTCGCTGAGTTTGTAAAAATTGGTAGAACTTTGTCTCGTAGCTAAACTGGTGGCCTATTGCCAAAGACGTCTTTTCAACTCTGCTCGAGTCCTTTCGTTTTTTTATGAGTTTATACTTGTGGTCTAAGAAATAGCGCTTGCCCAATAACTTATTCTGGGCATCAGTAAAACGAATATCAACTTTGACCCTTTCGCTAAATTCTGAATCTCGGGATTCAAATTGCAATTCCTTGGTTGGCAAACCGCCATTTTCTTCAGATTTGACATCTTGTGCCGCAATATGAGCCCTTAAGCTGTAACGGCCATCTTTGGTTACATAATTAGTTGTTGTGGTAAAATTACCAGACTCGCCCTGGTTGAATCGGTATTTACCCAAAGACCGTAGGCTTTTATAACCAATAGAAAAATTCAGTCGTCTCGAGGTATTAAAAGCAAGCTTGGCATCCAATAGCTGGCCTTCTTCAAAAGTGGTCTTGAACATCAAATCAGACATTGGGGTGGCAACATTGTAATATGCGATATCTTCCATAGCCCAATAGTTGGCATGCTTGGCCTTGGCCCCTAACTGTGGGTATATATTCTGGCGTTCAAAATCAACTCCTAATTTGTTGTAAGGTTGTCCGACATTTGCAAATGGCATTACTTCAAAATCATCTTTTCGCAAGTAATTGAATTTATACTCTTTCTGAATGGTAAGTGTCGTATCCAAAAAGGTCGTGTCCCTAGAGAAGGTTATTATCTTATAATCTTTAATCGTAATCTCTTGGGGTTCCTTGGGGGGCTTCCTTGCCTTGCCCTCTTTCGAAGGCCCTCTAAGAGTATCCGATTTTCGAACTTTTGGTAGAGGGCTATCCTGTGCGTAAACGGCATTTCCCATCAACACCAAAATCAACAAAAAGAAATATCTCATTATTCGAAGTTACTGGGCAAAGTTAATTTTTTTTGTTCGTAATAAAATGTGAAAGTTTCTTGTCATAATTTTAGCTGAACCATAAAACCCCTTCTCAGAATTTCCTTCCTCAATAATTGATTTATATTCGTATGGAAACAAAAAACTTATTGGGCATTGCTTAAATCATTTTACAAAACACAAATTGAAGCGGGTACAGATGAAGCTGGAAGGGGATGTCTTGCCGGTCCGGTTACAGCAGCGGCAATCATTCTACCCAAAGGATTTAAAAACGAGATTTTGAATGATTCAAAATTATTATCCGAAAAAAAGAGATTACATCTAAGGCCAATTTTAGAAAGTGAAGCCGTTACTTTCGGAGTTACACATATTGCCAATGAGGAGATCGATGAAATTAATATTTTGAATGCCTCGATTTTAGCGATGCACAAATCCATAGCTAAATTGAAAGCGACCCCCGAATTCATTATTGTTGATGGAAATCGATTTAAAGCATATGATAAAGTACCACATGAATGCATTGTAAAAGGTGATAGTAAATTCTTAAGCATCGCGGCCGCTTCCGTTTTGGCCAAAACCTATCGCGATGAATTTATGGAAGAGATTCATGAGCTTTATCCCATGTACAATTGGAAACAAAACAAAGGTTATCCCACCAAAGAACATAGGGATGCTATCAGAAAATATGGCATCACAAAATTCCACAGAAAATCTTTTAGACAATTACCAGAGCAGTTCAGATTACCTCTTTAAATGTTATAACTTTGTGTAAAAGGGCTCTTAATGATTTATAGAATTCTCATCTTTTGTATGTTCACTATGATTCTAGGGTGTACTGAGGAGGTGTCTCTTTCAAAACCCTTGCTAGACTTCGTACCAGAAAATGCTTCAACCATAATTAAGATAAATGACCTTTCAGCATTTAGGGATGGACTGTCTTCAAATGCCTTTTTCAATAATTTAAGCAAGACCACTCCTTTCAAATCAATACTTGAAAAAGTATACTTCCTCGATTTTTTAGACCCAAAATCAAAAAGCATTTTGGCATTTGTTGAAACCAAAGCTGGAAATTTCGAGTCAATTTTTGTGGCCGATGATTTTGAAGGTATGGTGATATCGGATAGCACAAGAAATTCAACTATCGAAAAGTTTGATTTTAAGGGAATTTCCTTGGACAGATATCAAATAGGTGACCACAGTTTTTATCAATCAAAATTGGGCAATAAGTTCGTTATAACTTCTTCTCCTTTAGTAATTGAGCAACTGATGGAGAATCTTAAAAATAACACAGCGCCTGAAACTCTTCAAAAACTCTATAGAATTTCAAATGGTTATAAGCCCGCAACCTTGTACTTAGATGCAAAAAAGAGCAATACCCTATTCGGTTCATTATTAAGGAAAGAATCAAAAATCGATATTTCCAATTTCTCGGATTGGATGTCTCTCGATTTCAATCCTAAACCTTCACAAGTAAACTTATCGGGTATTGGTGTTGCAAACGACTCTGTATGGAATTACATTGACCTCTTTGCAAACACGAGGCCCGTATCAAGTGTAACACCCTCTTTGGCCCCAGAAGAAATAGAAGTTCTTCTATCATACACTTTTGATGATTACAAAATATTCGCCAGAAACCAGAACGCTTTCTTGAATCAGGATGTACCAGCCATAAGTATCTTTGAAACCGTTGAGGAAGTCGGAATTATTCGTGGTAATAATCAAAAAGCGGTTGTTTTAAATACACATGGTTCAGAACAATTGGCCGAACATCTTGACCGAACAAAAAAAGGCACAATAGATTATCAGGGAAACCAAATTCTCCATCTGCAAAATGTTGGTTTTATTAGCGAAGGGTTTAAATCTTTGGTTCAAGATTTCAAGTCTAATTTCTGCACTTTTATCAATGACGCCTTTGTATTTTCTGAATCAAGAGAATTTCTCGAATACATCATTAGAAATCATAAAAATGGTGCCACCTATGACAAAGGAACAATCTTTCAGGGCATGAAAAAATCCTTGACTGAAGAATCCAATCTACTATTCATATCAAATTCATCAAGTCTAAAGAATATCTTTCAACCAGATTTTTCGGATGATTTCAATAAGGAAATCAACGCATCAATAAAGTTTCAATATGATATAGCAGCACAGCTTACTGCGGATAAAAATTTTTATCATACCAATCTTATCATCGAAAAGAATAAAAAAGTTATAGGTAATAGGGGTATTTCAGAACTATTTAAGGTGAAGCTTGATACAACGGCTGCCTCCATACCCCAATTCGTTACCAACCATCTTACCAAAAAGAAGGAAGTAGTTGTACAAGATTATAAGAATGTACTCTACTTGATTTCATCAGATGGAAAACTATTGTGGAAAAAACAGCTTGAGGGTCAAATTCAAGGTAAAATCATACAGGTTGATGTTTTTAAAAATGGACGCTTACAGCTGGCCTTCACTACTAATAATCAGTTTATGGTCTTAGATCGTAATGGGAAAGATGTCCGGCGTTTTACAAAAACGTTTGAGGGCGGCAATCTTAACCCATTGGCCGTTTTTGATTATGACAACAAAAAGAACTACCGGTTTGTGGTAACTCAAGGACGCAAAACTTTTATGTACAATAGTAAGGCGGCTATCGTTGACGGATTCAAATATACCGAGGCCGAGGATGTTATTATAGACGCTCCAAAACACATTAGAATCGGCATTAAAGATTATATTGTTTTCAAGTTGAAAAATGGAAGTTTGAAAATACTAAACCGTGTAGGTGATGTTCGCACCAAGGTCACCGAGAAAATCGATTTTTCAGAAAACGATGTTTACTCGAACAGAGACAGATTCACCCTTACAGATAAAAAAGGCACACTACATCAGATTGATCAACGTGGTAGGGTTACTAAAACAAATTTTAACTTATCTAATGATCATGGCATGTTCGCCACGGCCAACACCCTGGTGCTCATGAATGATAATGTATTGACTATTCGAGGAAAAAAAGTAGAATTGGAACTCGGTGTTTATACCGCCCCGACAATTTTTCATATCAACAATAAAATTTATGTGAGTGTGACCGATCTACAGACTCAAAAAGTGTATCTTTTTGATAGTCAAGCGAAACCCATACCGAATTTCCCAATTTTTGGAAACTCAATAATCGACTTGGAAGATATTAATAATGACAAAATTATTGAAGTTGTAGTCATAGGCCAAGATGATACAATTATTACTTACAAACTAAACTGAGCTAATTATTACCGTTTGTACATGAATCTATTACAGCTATACAGTTAACCTGGCATTCCGTAGTTTTTTTAAAAAGCAAAGTGTTAACCTTACTATATTGATTTACATAAAGTGTCATCAGTTAGGATGATATTGTCCATTTTACAACACTACGGAAATAACTATGAAAACTAATACTAATTCCCTCAAACTCGCTTTTTCCATTCTTTTTATTGTCTTTTTTTCAACCAGCGCAAATTCTCAAATCTTAAAGAAATTGGGGAAAAGAGCCGAAAAAGCTGCTGAAAGAGCAGTTGAACGGAGGGTTGAAAAAGAAACTACCAAGAAAACCGAAGAGGTGCTTGACAGCATTTTGGAACCTGGTAAAAAAGGGAAAAAGCCAACAAACAAAGACGGAAATCCTATTCCGGCACCGAAAGACCCTAGTGACAAGAATCCCGGTTCTGGCACTAATTCAGATGTAATCAAAAGTGATTCCGGGTCACCAAAAACCATCGAAGTTTATAGCAAGTTCGATTTTGTACCAGGTGACAAGCTTCTGTTCTTTGATGATTTCAAGAACGATTTTATTGGAGACTTTCCTTCCAAATGGAACACTAACGGGGGTGGAGAACTAGTCAACATCAATGACTCTCCGTCCAAATGGTTGAAAATACTTCCTGGCTTTGGTACAGAGTACATTCCAGATATTGAGGAGCTGCCAGCGGAGTTCACCATGGAATTTGATGTAATTACGGAGGGGCTAGACAACAAAACCTCGTCCCAATCATATCTTCAAATTATGGTCGGCGATACCAAAACGTTTCAAAAACCCAAAAATTACGGTTTTGTAGAATACCCATTTTGTCAATTCATTGATCCGGGAATCATAATAGAAAACAATATAAATGGAAAGCGGGGGATTAGAAATGACCTCCGGATCGATATTCGTAAATCCATAACCTCCGAACATCACGTTTCATTAGCCGTAAACAAGCAACGTTTTCGAGTATGGATTAACGAGCAGAAGTTAGTCGATGTACCAAGGTTGCTTCCTGCCAATACCCCAATGCAGGCCATAAAGATACACCTCAGAGGAATCAATATTAATAAGGAATCTATCTATTTAAGTAATTTCAAAATTGCCGAAGGAGGGGTTGATCTACGCAGAAAATTAATCTCGGAAGGGCGAATTTCCACCAATGGTATTTTATTCCACAGTGGTTCGGCCAATCTTCAACCCCAATCAATGGGTATCATACGTCAAATATATCAAGTACTTGCCCAAGACGACTCCATCAATTTGAATATTGTTGGTCATACCGACTCCGATGGAAAAGAAGAAACAAACCTGACCCTTTCCAAAGAAAGAGCGGAGGCCGTTAAGAATGCCTTAGTCAACGTTTACAATGTTTCCGCTGATCGCTTAAGTGCTGAAGGCAAAGGCGAGTCAGAACCGGTCGGAGATAATGGAACTCTAGATGGCAAAGCGCAGAACAGAAGAGTAGAATTTATTAAACAATAATATATTAAAATGAAAAAAACTATACTATCTATTTTGGTAATTGTATTCGGAATAAGTTTGTTGCCAGCTCAGGAGAATTGTAGCAAATATTACCCAATGAAAGAAGGTTCTTCCTTTCAATACACGATGTACAATAAAAAAGGAAAGACCGAAGGCGTAACCGACTATATCATTTCAAATGTTAATAATGATGGAGGGACGACTACCGCTACCTTCGATATGAAGTTTACTGATAATAAGGGGAAAGAAGCTTTTAATTCCGACTATGAAATCAGTTGTTCGGGCGACGGAATCAAAATAGACTTCGAATCGCTTTTCCCCTCCCAAATGATGAAACAATATGAGGAAATGGGGCTGGAAATGGATATCAGTGGAACCGACATTCAACTACCTAACGACCTAAGTACGGGCAAAGAATTGGACGATGCAAATGTTTCAGTAGCGATGAATATGAGCGGTATTAAAATGAACATATCCGTAGATCAAACCAACCGAAAAGTAGAGACCATTGAAAGTGTCACCACCCCTGCCGGCACATTTGAATGCTATCTGATAACGGAAACCATGGTCACAAAAACCATGGGAGCCAATCAAGAAACGAATAATAAACTTTGGCTTGCAGAGGGGGTAGGTATGATTAAACAAGAGACCTACAAAAAGAATGGAAACCTTCTAAATCGGATGGAGCTGACCAAGTATTCAAGATAAAATGTGACAAATATTCCTACAAAAAATGGAGTCGAGGCTCGTATCTCGGTCATGTCAAAAACCTTTAATCTGCACCATTCATACCTTGTTAAATGCAGTCTATACAAATCTGCCTGTAATTGGCACAACGCTCTCTGTTTAATTGTGCTTAACATTTATATTTGAAATGTTCGTATGGATTCCATTAAGATGAATGAAATATTTATGAAAATGTTCTATCTAAATGTTAACCATTTACCAGTTCAACTATTAAATAAGAAAAAATAATATTAAAAATTCGACCAAAAACCCTCACAATGAAAACAAAAATTACTTTCCTAATAGTCTTTATTAGTTTGAGTTTTACTTCATGTTTTAAAGACTACATTGGACATGGATCAGAAAAAATAAAACTAACAGCTGAAAACAACATTTATGAAGGTGACCTCTACAGAACATATTTAGATGCTGAAATCGTAACTGTAGATAACTTAATAGATGATTTGAATAAAATTATCGACAGTGACCTAGGCAACGAACAAACTCATAAGGATCTTGAAACTGCCAAGTCACATAAAGCCATGCTTAAGCAAGAAACCAGTTTGGCTTTGGCACCTGACTTTTTATTTAAAAGAATACCTAGGCCTAGACCCCCATGCCCGAACCCACAAAACTGTAATTTCCTTGGTTTTGATTTTATAACCTCGCTTACAGAAGCTCAATTAAAATCCATCCAAGTAGTCGATGCGAACGGAACAGAGATTGGCGGCACGACAGGTAATCAAAATTCTTTAAGTGGAAGCAATGGAAGAGCGTTAGTAGATGACTTCATGATTGATTCCCAATATACAGGTGCTATTACGGTCAAGGTTGTTACCAGTGGAGGAAAGCGAATGACTGATACGTATACTTTTAATTCTTTTATTCAATAGTAAATTCTATTTTAATACATTAGCCTTCAACTTCTTGAAGGCTTTTTTTATGAAAAAAATTTGTCTATATCTCTTTGCCTTAAGTTTTATTTGGCACTCCGTAGCCCAAGAGGATATCTACGAAATAGAGATAAACCATTTGTACGATAAGGCCTATGAACATCTTTATAAAAACAAAGATTCAACCTCACACTATTTTAATGAAATCCTGGAAAAATCTAAAAAGGCTGAGGATTGGTTAAACGTATTTGATGCCCTAATCAGTGAGAACAGAAATGCAGGCTACTATTATGACCTTAAGGTTCTTGAGAAGAATCTGTCCCTTCTAGATTCCTTAACTCTGGCGAAAAAAGATTTTTTGAATAGCCTTCCCGAAAGGAGCCTCTACGTTAATTCAATATTATACGATAAGGGGAATTATCTTTTTAAATTAAACAATTTTCGTGATGCTCGAAAAGCCTTTCAAAAAATCATAACGAATATCGAAGCATTGCCGGATGAATCGGTTGATCTGGATCAAGTCGATTTGCTATCTACAGCTTATAGTTTTATGGCCAAGATGTACCAAGATGAAGGAAAATATACCTTGGCAAAGCAGTTATATACCAAAGACATAAGATACCTCCAAAACAAAATTCCCGATGACTTGGAGCAGATTAACAAGCGCTATAGCCTTTTGGCTTCGGTTTATGGAGAGGAGGGAGATTTTGAAACTTCGAATAATTTGTTCAAGAAAGTTTTAGATCAAATTTCACAGGAAAATATGGGTAGCAATAGTTACCTAACCGCTTGTAATAATATTGCTCAAAACTATATTTTTCTAAAACAAAGAGATTCAGCTGCCCATTATCTTTCGCTTATGTACAAGAACATGAATGAAGCTAGCCCGTTCAGATCAGCATTTCATTTGGTTCGAGCAGAGAATTTTGAATTGGCAAACAACTATAACAAGGCTCTTGAAGATTTAGAAACAACTCTTTCAATTGAAAATCAAAAAGAGCATAAAGGAAAAAATCTGAGTATTGCTAAAACAAACTTAAAACTTGGGACGCTACACAGAAAGTTTGGTCAATTTGAAAATGCTATTAATGAATTTGAAAAAGGCATAGACCTTCTCACAACCTCATCTTCAACCCTCGATAGGTTTACACTCCTGGAGATATTGTCGAACCTCTCAAATACCCTTAACTCTAGGGCAAATGACATTGACTATCTAAAAGCTGTAGCAACAGCGCAATACGGAACCAAAATCATAGATAGCTTAAAGCCCACTTTCACAAATGGTCTTGATAAATTACTCCTAATCGAGAATGCTTTTCCCTTGTTCCAATCTGGTATTCAAGGAGCATACCATCTTTTTAAGTCAACGGGAGATACTAATTACATAGACCAAGCATTTGAATTTGCTGAAAAAAGTAAGTCTGTTATTTTACTAGAAGCCCTGTTGGGTGCAAAAGCAACAGAATTCGCCAATATTCCGGATAATCTATTGGAACGAGAACGACAACTAAAATCGGAGATTACCCATATTGAAAAGCAGTTAAATCAGTTGGTAGCCAGTGACATTGAAAAAGAAGATCAACTTTTTAAGCTGCAAGAAGAACATCGACAACTCATTCATAACATCGAAACAAATTATAAGGCCTATTATGATTTAAAATATAATACAGAGACTTTATCACTATCGAAAACACAAAAGCTACTGTCCTCGGATGAAAAATTGATTTCTTATTTCTATGGGCATGATGCCATATACGCTATCGGTTTAGCTAAGGATTCAAAACAAATTGAACGTATTGCTGTCGACACTTCCCTCGAAAATAACATAAGAAAGGTTCATCAGATGTTAGGAAATGCTGATTCAGATGTAGCTGTTTTGGCAAAGGCTTCCCATGAGCTCTATAATAAGTTGCTAGCTCCATTTATCTCATCTGAGAAAGAAAAGAAATTGATCATAATCGCTGATGGCCTTTTAAACTACATCCCTTTTGGAGCCTTAAATACCAAAGAGAATGACATTTCATATCTCATGGAAAAATACGCGGTGAGTTATGCTAATTCCGCGACACTATACGATCAATTAATAGCGCGCGACAGGAAGAAAGGTCATTTACTTGCGTTCGCTCCAACTTTTGAAGGCGAGCAAGTACAGATAGACCCCAGTCGAGCCAATTTACTGCCTCTACCACATAATAAAAGGGAAGTTGAGCAAATACTAACCTCATTTAATGGACAATCCTATATCGGTCAAAATGCAACACTTCAAAATTTTTCTTCCCAGCTTTCCAACTATGGAATTTTGCATTTAGCTACACATGCTATTTTCAACGATAATTCACCAGAATATTCGTATTTGGCATTTTCAAGTACCCCTACTAAAGAAGATTTGCTTTATGTAAGCGATCTATATAATTTCAAGATCGATGCAGACCTTGTAACATTGAGTGCCTGCGAAACAGGGGTTGGAGAGCTGAAACGTGGAGAAGGCTTTTTGGGATTGGCAAGAGGCTTCTTTTATAGCGGCGCCTCAAGTATTGCAAGTACTTTATGGAAAGTCAATGATGCTTCATCAACCCAATTGATGAATTTGTTCTACAAATATTTGGCCCAAGGAGATTCCAAGGGTCTTGCCTTGCAAAAAGCAAAAGTTGAATTCTTAAAAGACAATAGCCAGAATGCTCGTAGGCATCCATATTACTGGTCAGGTTATATTATCTCAGGTAACTCATCACCTTTGACAACCAAAAATATATGGTGGTGGGTGACATTGGGTTCACTTTTCTTATTTATTGCCGGATTTATAATGTACAAAAGAATATTGCTTTAGACGACCGCATGAACCCATCAAAATTGATAAACGGTTTACCCAAAGCTTATTCCAATTCTTGAAGAAGTTCCAAGGCTTTACTCTTATTATAATCAAATTTGGAAGTAAGCTCATTCAAATACTGTATTGCCTGATTTTTATCTTCTTTCCTAATTGAAACCAACGCCAAATACCAAGTTGCTTCGGCGGCGAATTCCGATTTTGAAGCAATAACTTTTTTGAAAAGTTGCTGCGCTTCCTTATCACGTTTCAAATTCATATGCGACAGTGCGCTGTAAAAATCATGATATTCTTTGCGCTCATTAACGGGAATTTTTTCAAAATAATCAATGGCCGTGTCATAGTCTCCGGTTTCATAAGCCGAAAAAGCTTTACGCTCCAATGATTCGATAGTATCACCACGAGTAATCGTATAGACGGTATTAGGGTATTGTTGAAAATTCGAATCGTACAATTTACCAAAGTTAGTTCCTGAATAATTGTAAGCCAACCATCCAATGGTTACCAACAACGCGACCGAAGCTGCCATCGCAAATTTGCTATAATTGGGTCGCAGCGTGCGCATCTGGGTTTCTTGTGCAAGGTCCTTTTCAAAACCTACCAGTTTGGCCTTTAAGCCTTTTGCTTCAGAATCACGTATGGCCTTTTGAAGGTCCTTTTCAAAATCGAATTGCGCCTTGAATTCCGAATCGGTTTTCAGCAGTTCATTAAACTGTTGTTGCTGCTCGGGGGTCAGTTCATTTGAAAAATAATGATATAACAACTGTTCTTTATCCATTACATATTTTCTTTAATACGTTCCTTCAGGGTTTTCATACAGCGCGACTTCTGACTTTTTACCACATTTTCCGTATTATAGCCTCCGCTTTCCATAATCTCCTGAATTGTATAACCTCGGTAATAGAATAATGTCAACAACTCTTGACATTTCTTGCCTAAGGTGATGAAATATTTTTGCAATAATTCTTGTTCAGCGGTCAGATCATTCTGTTCCAACTCCATATTTTCAACCACCTCATCACCTTCGCCAACAATGGCCAAATCATATTTGCTTCCCACATGCTTTTTGTTCTTTCTCATTTGATCAAAAATCAAATATTTTCCGATTCCAAATAGATAGGTTGAAATACTACTTGTAAAACTTTCTATCTTTCCGCTCATCACATTATCATAAAAAATGACGTAGGCATCTTGATAAATATCCAAGTTCTCCTCATCCGTAAGACTATATCTTCTAGCGAAGTTTAAGAACTTTTCCCTGTTCTCTTCGTATACCCTTCTAAGTACATTCTCAGAACCTTGCCTTAATTCTTCAAGGGTTATACCTACCTGTGCATTTTTCATTTAATGCTGATCTATTAAAAAGGTTAACATGCTTACTGCTAATTTAACATTTTTTGAACCCCTCTCCTTACGATTAATGTGATAAATCGACCAATTTCAGGCGTTTGTAGTAATCCTACTACGCCCATATTTTAAAAGTGCACTCAAAATATGTTGCGTCTTTTTTAATAAAAGGATCAAAATGTTAACCCTCTTGAAATTTCTTCATAAAAGGGCAAATACTAAAAAAGACATTATGAAATCACTAAGTACACTACTTATCATTTGTTTCTTGGGCTATTCTTCTTGCAATGCCCAATCAAAGGAATCAACCCTAAAAGATACTGTCAAACAAATGAACCTTTTGGATGAGCAGACAAAAATGTTTGGAAATATTTTCGAAATGGCGGGTTTAGGAAATGAAAATCCACTAGGCGGAGCTGAAAACTATATGGAACTAATAGAAAAAATGGATGCCTCTGAGGAACAAAAAGAAATACTCAGAGAGCAGTACAAAGTATACGATCTGAGTTTAGACCCTAGCAAAAAAGATTCCTTGAAAATTGCTGTCGGCAAGATGCTGGAAAACGCAATGGAAAAAACCAAAAACGACACCGACAATTGAATCGGATTATTAACTAAAAATTGAGATTATGAAAACTTTAAAAATTAGCATTTTACTAATCACGACCCTATTTTTTAGCTGTGAGGCAGAAATACCGATAACGGATACCACGGCTCCTGTATTCACTTTTCAGATTACCGGTGATGGTTTTAATCGAACATTTGACCAAGACACAGATTTTAACAGTCTTCAACTTAATCTGCGCGATGATACTCCATATGATTTTACATATACGGGTGCTGACGATGGTGGCGTTGAATTAATACAATTGCAAATGGATACACCAGAATATATAGTTTTAGAAACAGCGATTCCGAGTCCATGGACAAGAACAAATCTTGGGTTATCTCAAATGATAGAGTGGCGAGGTGACCGAAATAATCCATTGACAGGAAATTTAATAAATGGTAGATTCAGAACAAATGCGCAACTAGTCTCTATTGCTGTCCGATTCTATGTTCGTGACTTCGGGGGCGAGCGCCGAATTTCAAATAGTAGTTATGGTACACTGAATTTATTCCCCGGTAATCATCCCACAGAGATCATCCACATTAATTGAGAAGGTATAAAATCATATGCAATAAGAGAAACCAAGAATAATTCTTGGTTTTTTTTACCCCAATGTTAACCTTTTCAAACTTGCTCCATAAAATAGAAAATGATTTTAAAAAACACGATTATGAAAATGATGAAAACAATATTTCTAGTATTGATACTGGGTATTTCGATTTCTTGTGAAAAAGAAGATCTATTTGTTACTCCCAATGAGAACAGCAAAGAAATCAAATTAAGGGGAAACAACTCTTTTTTTCCAAATACTAACCTAAACTTTGTCTTACAAAGCAATTCTAACAACATGGGTGGCTTTGCAGAGCAATCCATGGCACTGTTCAAAGAAAACCTATGGTTGGTAGGGGGCGATAACGATCATACGGCGCCATGGACGTCAAGCTCCCAAGTCTGGAAGAGTCATAATGGGACCGATTGGAAACTTATTACTGAAGGTCTATTCCAAGAACGGAAAAACCATTCCCTAATTGTTTATAAAAACATGCTTTGGTTAATCGGGGGCATTAATAATTCTGGCGATATTCTCAGTGATATTTGGAACTCCAAAGATGGGATTCATTGGAATCAGGTCATCTCTCCGAACCCATTGGAAGATATTGGTCAGAACAGTTCAGTTGTATTTAACGACAGAATTTTCGTTTTTCGAGGAAATGGGAGAGACTACGAAGAAGTCTGGTCTTCGACCAATGGTATCAAATGGCGATTGGAAACAAGTAACGCCTTCCCAGTACGGAGTCATTATAAAACCGTTGTGTTCAATGGTTCTATTTACGTAATTGGTGGTTGGCTTAGAGATAGCAACAACCTGACGAATGAAGTTTGGGCAAGCCCTGATGGACAATATTGGTATCAAATAAACCCAGCAACCGATATTTTTACCCCTCGAATTGGCCATAGTGCAACCGTATATGATAATAAAGTCTGGGTCATAGGTGGTCAAAGCTGGGAAAATTCAGGAAAGCGAACTTTTTACGGAGATATCTGGTACTCCAAGAACATGAAATATTGGACAAAATACGAAGGCAAGCCTCCCTTTTACAAAGGGCTTCATAGCCATACGGGGTTACTCTATAATAATGATCTTTGGATCTTCGGTGGATACCGACCGGACGGATCTATGGCAGATATTGCAACCCAGAATATATGGAGCATCGATTAATGACACTATTAAAAACCGAGACAAATGCCTCGGTTTTTTTGTACCCCAATGTTAACCTTTTCAAACCTACTCCATAAAATAGAAAACAATAACAATTTTTAAAACTAAAATTATGAAAACAAGATTTAAATTTTTATTCTACGCATTATTTGCACTGGCACTAACCGTTACCTCATGTGAAAAAGAAGGAATACAAGGTCCTGCCGGACCAGCAGGACAACAAGGTGTTGCGGGGCCAGCAGGACCAGCCGGTGAAGATGGAGAGGATGGAGAAGCACTTGGTGTACCCGGGCCACAAGGAGAGCAAGGAGAGCAAGGTACTGCTGGGGCAGATGGAAATGCAAATGTGAGAACATTTACATTCGATCTCTCAGGAATTGGCGAAAGCAGTTCGATACCCAACAGTTTATCGGCTCTAACGCAAGATGTAATTGATAATGACCTAATAGTAGCATACTTACAGAATTCACAGAGTAACACCTACTACGCTATACCCGCCGGTGTCTGGCCTAATGGAACAGGCGGCTTTTACAGTGTTCAATCAGATATTGCAATTGGAAAATTCTGGCTTCATTTTTATCAAGTGGGTGCACAGAGTTTAAACCCGATTCTTGGAGTTGAACTAGGTACACTCAAGATAGTAATTGCAGAGTCAAGCAGTACCACTTCAGGAAAATCAAGTAAACAAAGTCTTCAATCAAAAATGAAATCTGACGGTGTCGATATTAATGATTATTACGCGGTAATGGATTATTTTGGGTTAGACTATTAACTGCTAATTCCGTTAATAAATTAAATCTCGGCTCTAAACCGAGGTTTTTTTTTGGTTTTAATGTTAACCTATTGAAGGTCTGAACATAAAAAAGAAAATAAAAATTTCTAAAACTTATAATTATGAAAACTTCAATTAAATTTTTGGTCTGTTTATTGATGGCTCTGGCCAGTTTAGCCTTAACCTCCTGTCAAAAAGACAATCTAGAAGATTCTGTACTGCCGCAAACCGTGCAAGGGGAGCAAGGATCCGCTGGTGCTGATGGACAAAATGGTCAGAATGGTCAAGATGGTTTAGACGGGGAACAAGGTGAGCAGGGACCACAGGGAGAACAAGGGCCTCAAGGAGAACAAGGACCGGCAGGTGCAGATGGAACAAATGGAACGGATGGTATTAACGGAACAGATGGGCAAGATGGTACAGATGGACAAGATGGAAATGCGAATGTCATAGCCTCAGAATGGTTTGAACCAACTGTGAGTTCTTATGCCATTAACAACCCAACTTACAAGGCACTCTCGATTGCCACAAATCTGGGATCAAAAATTAGAAACGAAGACATTCTGCTTGTGTATTACGATGATGATGTAAACGTCAGAACATTGCCATATTATTCATACCACCCCTCCACTGGCGAAATACTCAAATCTATTAATACGAACATTAATCACGCCACCCAAACACTTTATGTTTCAATACGAAAATTCGGGTCTGATTTGACCGCAAGAGAATACCTTTGGAATGCAAGCGGACCTGCATATGCCAAAGGAGTTAGGTTTAGGTATGTCATTATTCCTAGTTCAACAAGTGGCAAAAACTATGGCTTGGACTTTCAAAAAATGACCTACGAAGAAGTAATGGACTATTTTGGGTTAGAGCATTAATTTTTGTAATAGTGATATTTAAAACCGAGGCATGCACCTCGGTTTTTTTATATTCCAATGTTAACCTTTTCAAACCTACTTCATAAAATAGAAAACAATAACAATTATTTTAAAACGAAAATTATGAAAACAAGATTTAAATTTTTATTCTACGCATTACTCACACTGGCACTAACCGTTACCTCATGTGAAAAAGAAGGAATACAAGGTCCTGCCGGACCAGCAGGACAACAAGGTGTTGCGGGGCCAGCAGGGCCTGCCGGAGAAGATGGAGAAGATGGAGAAGCACTAGGTGTACCCGGGCCAGAAGGGCCACAAGGAGAGCAAGGTACTGCTGGGGCAGATGGAAATGCAAATGTAATTATTTCAGACTGGGCTACAGCGGATTTTGGAAGCTATTCCCTTGGTTCTGCCTCATTCACAGTTAATGATGATAGAATAACCACAGATGTGTTAAACACATATGGACTTATAGGCTTTTTATCGTTTGGCACGGACCCCTCAGATGATGTATTTGCTATACCCTTCACCGATCCCTTGTTAAGGACATTCAGTGCACAACATAGGCTCGGTCTTGGAAAATACATTGTTACCTTACTGAGGGGACCAGACGCACCTGCCGATATCACCCCTATAACGGGAACCTTAGTTAGGTATGTACTTGTAGCCCCTGCATCTGATAGTGGAAAAGGACATTCAGCAGGTAAAAACGCAATCGAGCAAATGAAGGCAAAAGGAGTAGACATCAACGACTATCATGCCGTAATGGACTATTTTGGGTTAGAGCATTAATCTTTGTAATAGTGATATTTAAAACCGAGGCAAATGTCTCGGTTTTTTTGTATCCCAATGTTAACCTCTTTGATCATTTCTCATAAAAAAGAAGAAAATGATAATCTTAAAAACTACGATCATGAAAACTTCAATCAAATTTTTAACGTTCGTGTTATTGGCTTTTGCCATAACAATGACCTCCTGTGAAAAAGAAGGCTTGCAAGGACCAATAGGCCCAACAGGACCGATGGGTGAACAAGGTATTGCAGGGCCAGAGGGGCCTGCTGGCGTGGACGGCGAAGCTCAAGGAGTACCCGGGCCACAAGGAACGCAAGGGCGGCAAGGCGAACAAGGACCAAAAGGTGAGGATGGCAATGCCAACATAATGCATAGTGAGTGGCTTAATCAAGATTTAACGCATCAAAATTTTATTAAATTCAAGCAAATGCGTGTTGTAGAGCCTCAATTAACATCTGCATTTTTAGATAATGGCGGAATTGTACTCGGATTTTTTAGATTCACTACTAATACAATTCACAACCTACCTTACTCGCATACATCGCAGCAAACCATTCGGCAAATGCTAATTAGCCCCTCTGGTGGTGGGCAGATTCTTTTTAACCTGGAAAGTACCGATGATACCAACCTTGACAATGAAGATGTAGAAGGGACAAACCCTAGCTTCAACCCCCAGTACAAATATGTTCTGGTCGCAGGAGGCACTAGTTTATCAGGTAAATCACAAAAGGACTTAGAAAAAATGACTTATTACGAGGTAATGGATTATCTAGGGTTATAGTACTAAAATTCATTTTTACAATGAAAATGAAAGCCGAGGTTTAAACCTCGGCTTTTTCTTTTCTAATTTCGGCTTCAAAAAGTATTTCAAAATGATGAAGTAGTTTTTGCTTAACTTCTGCCACATTCACTTCCTTTTTTCCTAACTCCACATTCAGGGAAGTAACGGCCTTTCCTTTTATACCGCAGGGAATCATTAAATCGAAATACCCTAGATCGGCATTTACGTTCAAAGCAAACCCATGCATCGTCACCCAACGTGAAGCGCGTACCCCCATCGCACATATTTTGCGTGCAAAAGGTGTACCTACATCCAACCAAACCCCTGTTTCTCCTTTTGAGCGTTCTGCTTTCAGGCCATATTCGGCTAAGGTCAAAATCACCATTTCTTCTAGTAAGCGCAAAAACTTATGTATGTCGGTAAAAAAGTTATCAAGGTCCAAAATGGGGTAGCCCACTATCTGTCCGGGGCCATGATAGGTAATATCTCCTCCCCTATTTATTTTGTAAAACTTGGCTCCTTTAGCTTCCAATTGCTTTTCATCCACAAGAAGATTCGTTAAATCTCCACTTTTGCCCAAAGTAAAGACATGCGGGTGTTCGACAAACAGAAAATGATTGGGGGTTTCAAGATTCGTTTCTTCCCTACGATTCTTGATTTTTAGGTCTACGGTTTCCTGAAAAAGTTGTTCTTGGTAGTCCCAAGTGTCTTTATAATCCTTGTACCCTAAATCTTGTAAAAGCACCTTCTTGTTCATTGGTGCAAAGATACAAAGCCTAGTTCGGATTATTCAAAATCACCAATGCCGCAATAACCCCGGGAACCCATCCACAGAAGGTAAGCAATAGCACAATTAGAAACGACCCACAACCTTTGCCGATAACGGACAAGGGTGGAAAAATAATGGCTAGTAATACTCTTAAAAAACTCATTTGATTTGGATTTTGATTGATGGCCCTGCCCTTTTAGAGGGCAAGTGTACTAATTGGTCGCAAATTTAATCGCTTTGTTACAAAAACAATTATTTTAGAGGCTGATAAGCGTTGACCAAATGATTCAAAAAATAGTTTTCATTATTGTAATGGCATTTTGTTCCAAATGCTTTTCGCAGTATCAATTCAAAGGACAAATTGCAGAAAAGCTAAATGGTAAAACCGTCTACTTATCAATTATTGAAGATTATCGAAAACTATCTCGGATATCATTAGAGCAAATCATCAAAAAAACCGAAACCGACTCCTTAGGGAATTTCAAGTTTGAAGGGGATAATTTAGCACAAGACAATAGAATTTATAGAATACATATTGACGAATGCTCAGAAGTAGCATCCCGTTCAAATCATTTCTTCGGCACGTGTGAAAACAGTAGAAGTATTCTTTTCATAGCGAATAATAATGATACTATTTCATTTCCAACAACCTTCGCTGACGAAGTTTTGTGCGAAGTAAATTCTACCAACATAAAGTCTTCGGCTTTTCTCGAAATTGATTTTCTCAAAGAGGATATGGCTTTTGATTTCAATGATTTCAGAAGCAAAGCCAGTCGAAAATTGAATTCTAAAAAATGGTTTTCCACACTGCAAAGTTTTGGCCAACAATTAGAGGAGCCATTGGCCGAACTTTATGTTTTCGATTTTCTATCCGATAAGCGCAATGAAACCTATAACTACTATCTAAAAGATGTTGCGGACAACCCCTATTATTCAGAGCTTGCCGAACGATTGGAAACCGAGTATCCGAATACTGTTTTCACAAAACTCTATCGAGAAGAAATTACCACTGATTTACACCTAGCTTCTCAAAAAGCCCCCCCCAAGTCGCATTGGAAATGGATCTTGGGGGGGCTTCTTGCGATTTCACTCCTATTGAATATAGTCCTATTGCTACGTCAAGGAGTTGCAAGAAAAAAACTCAAAGGTCAGGCCTATGGTAGGCTAACAGCGCAAGAACAAAAAATCGTCGATGAAATCTTGAACGACAAAACTAATAAGGAAATTGCATCTGACTTGTTCATCAGTCTAAGCACCGTCAAAACGCACATCAACAATCTCTACAAAAAACTAAATGTTTCCTCGAGGGAAGAAATCAAACAACTTTTTGGTTAGCCGTAGTTCTAAACGACTTAATTAATTTGTCTTTAATGACAATCTGAATTAAAATTATATTCAACACAATTTTTTGAAATAAACAGCATTATAAGGACAGACTTAACTAACCGTTCTATATATGTATAAAATTGAAATAAAAGCTTCGCCTGAAGACTTGCAAAGAATTTCAATATTTCTTGACCACAATCACATTAAGCACAATGTAATTGACGACCCGAAGAGCTGTCAAGTACTTGAAGAAATTGAAGAAAGTATTGAATGGCCGTTCTAATGAACAAGAACAATGGCCTGGTCCTATTTTTTGAACTGAGTAATCACACGAATGGTTCCTTTGATACTTGAACTTGAGAAAAATCCACCTAGGGTCTAGTCCCGATTTCCATCCTCCAAATACTGGTTTAAGGATACATTTTCGACAATTTTCGGCACTTAACATTAAAACCGAAAATTATGAATCGCCTAGTTCTAGTAACTCTCTTGATGTTTGTATGTTCAAACTTGAATGCACAGCAGCTCAACCAAGAAATCAAAATTGAAAATCAACAACCCTATCTGGTTGGTCGAATAGATATTGAGGGCCTCTCCTCCAATTCTTATCAAAACTGGTATGAAACGAATCATGAAGCATATCAAGTAGATACTAATATCATCACATCAGTCAAGAACGAATTAGCTAATCATAAAATCTTGGTTTTCATGGGCACCTGGTGCGGTGATAGTAAAAGGGAGGTTCCTCGATTTATTAAAATCCTCGAGGCAACCGATTTTCCTATGGACAACTTAAAAATCGTTGCGGTGGACAAAAGAAAAGAACACTACAAAAAGAGCCCAACAGGAGAAGAATGGGGCCTTAGCATAAAACGTGTTCCCACTTTCATCTTTTATAAGGATGGCAAGGAAACCAATCGCATTATTGAAAGCCCAACTACATCTTTGGAGGAAGATGCAAAGGCTATAGTGACGAATAAAACGTACACACCCAATTATCCACAATCGCTACATTTCGACTAAAAAATTCTATGAGGTTCTTAGATTCCTGTTCGATGTCAGAAGTTAAAATCAATGCAATGAAAACTTCACGATTCGCTCAAAAAGCATCAATCTAAGAACCTCAACATTTCAGATTACCTATACTTCAAAATAACCTTCCGAAACCCTATATTTGCAGACTTAATAATCCGCACATGCAACTTTCGGAACAAGAAATCATTAGAAGAGAGAAATTGACCAAACTGAGGGAATTGGGTATCAACCCATACCCCGCAGCTTTATATCCTGTTGATGCAACTTCAAAAAGCATCAAAAACAATTTTGAAGAAGGGAAACAAGTCGTGATTTCTGGTCGACTGATGTCAAGAAGAATTCAGGGAAAAGCCTCCTTTGCGGAGTTACAAGATAGCGAAGGACGCATTCAGGTATACTTTAATCGGGATGAAATCTGCTCTGGTGAGGATAAAACCTTGTATAATGAGGTTTATAAAAAATTACTGGATATTGGTGATATCATTGGTATTGAAGGAGAGTTGTTCACCACCCAGGTCGGGGAAAAAACAGTAATGGTGAAAAACTTCTCATTGTTAAGCAAATCATTACGTCCGTTACCCCTACCAAAGAAAGATGCCGAAGGAAATATTTATGATGAGTTCAACGATCCTGAATTACGTTACCGCCAGCGGTATGTTGATTTGGTAGTGAATCCCAAGGTAAAGGAAACCTTTATCAAGCGTACGAAAATCACAAACAGCATTCGCGAATTCTATAATGATAGAGGTTATTTAGAGGTAGAAACCCCTATTTTACAGCCTATTCCCGGAGGTGCTGCAGCCCGTCCATTTTTAACCCATCACAACGCCCTGAATATTCCGTTGTACCTGCGAATCGCAAACGAATTATATCTGAAAAGATTGATAGTTGGCGGATTCGATGGGGTCTATGAATTTTCAAAGGATTTTAGAAACGAGGGAATGGACCGGACCCACAACCCTGAGTTCACCGTAATGGAACTCTATGTTGCCTATAAGGATTACAATTGGATGATGGATACTACAGAAGCCCTTCTAGAAAAAGTGGCTATTGATGCCAACGGAACTTCGAAAGTGACTGTGGGAGAAAACGAAATCGAATTCAAGGCACCTTATGCGAGAGTACCTATTTTAGAAGCTATAAAGATTCATGCGGGTGTTGATGTCGCCGGCATGAATGAAGTAGAACTTCGAGAGGCAGCCAAAAAATTAGGTCTGGAGGTAGATGATACCATGGGAGTTGGCAAATTGATCGACGAAATTTTTGGCGAGAAATGTGAGCACTTTTACATACAACCAACATTTATCATCGACTACCCAAAAGAGATGAGTCCGTTGACAAAAGAACATCGTTCAAACCCTGCGTTGACCGAGCGTTTCGAATTAATGGTCAATGGTAAAGAGTTGGCCAATGCCTACTCTGAACTAAATGACCCCATCGATCAGCGAGACCGATTTGAAGATCAACTAAAACTCTCTGAAAAAGGTGATGACGAGGCGATGTTCATTGATCAAGATTTTTTAAGAGCCTTAGAATATGGAATGCCACCAACTTCCGGTATCGGTATCGGTATTGACCGACTGGTGATGCTATTGACCAATAATTCTTCTATTCAAGAAGTCTTGTTCTTCCCGCAAATGCGACCCGAGCGGCGAGTCGCTGCAGACATTTTATCTAATGAGGATGCAAAATCTGTGTATGTCCTGTTAAAAAAGGAAGGGCAACTTGATTTGAATGACCTAAAAAATCAAGCAGGTTTATCGAATAAAAAATGGGACAAGGCAATTAAAGAACTCACTAAAAATAAGTTGGCCAAAGTAGAAAAGAAAGAAACTGGCCTTATTATCTCAATATTAGAATAAAAGAACTGAAGCATTCTCTCGAATAATCCGCAGGGCTTTAGACATATGGTTTTCAACGGTTTTTATCGATATCCCCATATCCTCAGCTATCTCTCGATATTTTCTTCGCTCTAACTTGTTCATGATAAATATTTCCTTACATTTTGGAGGCAATTTATCAATAAGCTCTTCTAATTTAAGTAGTCCAGAGTTTATCTGAACATCTTCTTTCTGCTCTAGGTAAGTATCATAAATAGCATCCCATCTTATTTTATCTAAGAGGTCATGCTTTTTTTTATCCTTTCTAAGTTGTAATAAAAATTGATTGTGGCAAGATTTAAAAAGGTATGCTTTGAGTGATTCTTTTATCGTTATTTGGTGCTTCTTCTCCCAAATTCGCATCATTGTCTCTTGAACAATATCCTTAGAAAGACTTCTATTACCACTAAGTTTAAAGATATAATTACATAACCAATCAAAATATTCTTTAAACAAATACTCATAGGCATCTACATCGCCTTTTTTCAAGTTTTCTATGAGTATTTTTTCTTTCATGATAAAGAAGATTTAACCTAATGTAAAAAAAATTATAACATAAGTAGGGGTTTTCTATCAAATTTGCATCATAATAAGTGTAACACTACTAATAATGCAAGATTTAATTGAAAAGTTTTTAAACCGTACAATTTCTATCAGTGAAAAAAAGCGGTTAAAAAAATGGGTACTAGCCAATAAGCATAACCTAAGCACTTTCAAAAAAGAAATAAAGAATAGGGCAAAAAACAATCTTTATCATCACTTTGATGAAAAAGAGGCGTATAAAGAGTTCATAGTTGCTATTGGTGAACGAAAAGTCATAAGAAGAAAAAAACTGTACTTAGCTCGCTACGCAGCTCTTTTTATTGGTGTTTTAACAACTGCCGCATTCATTTATTTTCAACAGTCTAACGACCCTATAGAAGTTGTATCCACCGCAGTTGAGATTCCTAATGACAAAATAACAATTACCCTTGCCGATGGTTCAAAGCAGGTTGTTGCCTTTGATGATAAAAAAATATTAACTGACAAGGAAGGTAATATAATTGCAGAAAAAGAATCTGGAGGGCTAGATTTTAGTCAGACAGAAAACTTATCCGATGATAATCTAGTTTTTAATGAAGTCTATATTCCATTTGGTCAAAAGTTCAGAATAATCCTTTCTGATGGGACTAAGGTCTGGTTGAATTCTGGATCTAGATTACGCTTTCCAAAAAATCTAAATACTTCTGCTCAAAACCGTATGGTCTATTTAGAAGGTGAAGCATATTTTGATGTCACAAAAGATGAAGGACGACCCTTTATCGTAAATGCAGAAAATTTGGATATAAAGGTTTTAGGCACCCAATTCAATGTTTCAGCATACAAATCTGATGGTAAAATAGCCACTACCTTAGTTGAAGGGTCTGTGAATGTTTATGACAACTCCAATCCTGATGAAAAAATTCTTCTTAGCCCTAATTATCAAGCTGCTTTCGTAAAAAAGAACGGTACGTTGACCAAACAAAAAGTTGATATACGTTCTTATACCGCATGGATGAAAGATAGGTTGATCATAGACCATTTATCATTTGAACAAATTATTCAGAAGCTTGAAAGAACCTATAACGTTTCAATAGTCAACAAGGTTGACAGCTTAAATGAAGAGGTGTATAATGGGGAGTTTGAGAACGAACCTATAGAAGCTATTTTGAACACAATTGCTTCGAGTACACCATTTACCTATAAAATAGAAAACAATGTAATTACAATACTAAAATAGTAAGGGAAGGTGTTGTAGCACCTCCCCTATTATAAGATCGCTAACCAGAATAATTATTAACAATCTAACACTCAAAATTATGAAAAAAATCATGGTTTTCAAGTCACCACTTTTTTTGGTGACCAGTTCAAAAATGACCCTGAAAATGAAGTTTAGTTTTCTTCTTTCGTTCTTTATTCTATGTCAACTTACCGCAAGTGACATCTATTCTCAGAAAAAAGTTCAATTTGAATTTAACAATGCCCCATTAAAAGAAATCCTCAACGAGATTAAGAAGCAATCTGGCTACAATTTTTTCTATAACGTTAATGAAGTCAACGATTCTAAAAAAACCTCATTGACCGCTTCAAACGAAAAGATTTTTAAGGTTTTGGATAGACTCTCAAAACAAGAGAGACTTGACTATTCAATCAATGGTAATCAGATAATCCTTAAAAAGCAACCACTGGACAAGAGTTCTACAGGTCAAGTCATTGACCAGCGTCAGGTGCAAGGTTCTGTAAAAGATAGTGATGGTAATCCATTGCCTGGTGCAAATGTTTTGGTTAAGGGCACTACAAATGGTGCGCAAGCTGATTTTGACGGTAATTTTACATTGGAACTTGATGATGAAAATGCCGTTTTAGTTATCTCCTATCTTGGTTTCAAAACCTTGGAAGTACCAGTAAATGGACAGTCTACGATAAATATAGTGCTGACAGAAGATGCTGCACAATTAGATGATGTTGTGGTAGTCGGATCTAGAAACCCAAATAGAACGGCAACTGAAACTACTGTTCCTGTTGATGTTATTGACATAAGTACCATAGCGAATCAAGGACCCCAAGTTAGTGTCAATGAAATATTAAATTACGTCGCACCTTCTTTTACTTCTCAATCACAAACAGTGTCTGATGGTACAGATCATATTGACCCGGCCTCACTGCGTGGTTTAGGTCCGGATCAAGTATTGGTTTTGATAAATGGCAAAAGAAGACACAATACAGCTCTCATTAATGTTAACGGAACTGTTGGTGCAGGTAGTGTCGGAACGGATATGAATGCCATTCCAGCAGCCGCTATTCAGCGTATTGAAGTGCTGCGTGATGGTGCTGCTGCCCAATATGGTTCTGATGCCATCGCAGGAGTAATCAATATCGTATTAAAAAAATCTACTGGAAAATTAGACCTTTCTTTAACCTCTGGAGCTAACTTTAGTGAAAACAGTAATCAATTTGAAGGTGGCAGTGATGGAGAAAAATTTCAGTTAGATGCTAATTTCGGTTTGCCTATCGGAGATCGTGGCTATATTAATTTTACAGGTTCGCTCTCAACTAGAGAACCTGCATTAAGAAATAAAGACTATGCTGGCGATATTTTTCAAGGGTTCCACGGAGCCGAACGAGTTTTTGCTGCGGGTGGGGGAACCGTGGCGGATATGACCCTACAAGATTATGCCAATGCCGCCCAAGGAATCGGGTACTTAGATCAAACAATCAAAGATCAAATTACAGGGTTGAATCTTAGTGATGAAACTGATATCGATACTTTTCGTGGTCTTTTAGGTTTTGACGCTGATGAAGATGAACTTGCAGCTCGCGGCCTTACAAGAGAAGATTTTAGGTTTAAGGTAGGAACATCAAGACTTAGAGAAGGAAAGTTCTTTGCAAACATGTCAATTCCCGTAACTGAAACTACGGAAATATATGGTTTTGGTGGCATTAGCTACCGTCAAGGGTTGGCTTCTGGCTTCTATAGAAGACCCGCTCAGGGAGATGGCCGAGCAAATACGCCTGCTTTCCCAAATGGATTTTTACCCAATATAGGCTCTGACATTTTGGATCAATCTTTAGCAATAGGGATAAGAGGAAAAATGAACGACTGGGATATTGACTTCTCTAATACCTATGGAAGAAACACTTTTGACATTACCGTAGGAAACTCTAGTAATGGAACTTTAGGTGTAGCTACTCCACGTTCATTTGATGCTGGTGGATTAGGCTTTACTCAGAATACCACCAATTTAGATTTTAGCAAGTTCCACGAAGATATTTTCGAGGGATTGAATACTGCATTTGGTGCGGAATACAAAGTTGAAAAATATGAAATCGTAGCGGGGGAAGAATCTTCATACACCAGCTATGATATCAATGGAAACCCTGTTAACAGTATAACACCAGATGACCAATTGGTTCGAAACAATTTTACGGGGTCACCTTTGGGTGGGGGCGCACAAGTCTTTAGAGGATACGATCCAGGAAATGCAACTGAAAAATTCAGAAACAATATCTCTCTATATGCTGATTTTGAAGCTGATTTTACCGAAAACTGGTTGCTTAGCTTGGCAGGTAGGTATGAGAACTATTCTGATTTTGGAAGCACTTTTAACTACAAATTGGCCACTAGGTTAAAACTTTCAGAAAATCTGGCTTTAAGGGCTGCAAGCAGCTCTGGCTTTAGAGCTCCTTCACTCCACCAACAGTTTTTTAGCAGAACCAGCACTGTATTTGTAGACAATGTGCCTTTTGAACAGGGGACATTTACAAATGATAGTAGAGCAGCATCTTTAATTGGTATAGACAAATTAAAAGAAGAAACGTCTAACAGTTTTAGTGCGGGTTTAACAGGTAACCTTGGCGATTTTACAATTACAATTGATGGATATTTAATCAATATTGATGACCGCATTGTTTACAGTGGAAGTTTTGGAAATGGAGGAGACCCCGAACTTACTTCTATTTTTGAATCAGCTGGGGCTACCAGTGCTCGTTTCTTTGTAAATGCAATTGACACCAAATCTTCTGGTTTAGATATTGTTCTCTCGCACAAGACTAGTTGGGGTGACGCTATTTTAAAGAATAATTTTGCTGCAACCTTTAATAAAACCGAGGTCGAGAATATTTTTGTACCTCCATTAATAGCAAATGCAGGCTTAAGTGGTTCTTTCTTTGATGGACAAGAAGAAGCTTTCTTGACTTTGGCACAACCAAGAACGAAACTGAACCTTACCAATATGGTTTCGCTCAACTCTTGGGATTTCATGCTAAGAAACGTGTACTTTGGTGAGGTGACCGATCCAGACGATTTTAATGGCGATGCCAGAGTAGAAGGAACTGCGGTTAGTGAGGATGCTATCTATGGTGGTAAATTAATCACTGACCTCACAATCACTAAAACATTTTCTGATAATCTTTCGCTAACTGTCGGAGCTAATAATCTACTTGATGTTTATCCTGATGAAAATAGAGAAGGAGGTAGTTCTGGAGATCAGTTCGTATTCTCAAGAAGAACATCTCAATTTGGGTATAGTGGGAGGTTTTTATTTGCGAGATTAAGATTTAGTTTATAATTCCTTATCGAACTTGTTTGTTGAGTTAATTTAAGTTGGTTTGGTTAAAGCCTTCCTTTTTTGAAGGAAGGCTTTTTCATTTATCCTGCTAACATTTCATCAAATTAACTATTTACATCTCTTGTTGTTTTCCCTGAAATCGAAGATTCGTGCAAACACCATAGATGAAATGCCCTTTGGTGAACTAAAAGGAAATGCCGGCCTTAGCAGAAAAAAGTGAGACAAAACCTTTCAAAATTGGATTTGTTTTCGATTGAAAAAATGAAATGTGGTTTGTTTGCAAAACGCTTATAACCTCCTATTATGA
>CAZTLZ010000020.1:0-29182 GCA_964614665.1 uncultured Maribacter sp. | reverse complement strand
TTCGAAAACGATCCGGCAAAGGCGAAGTTTCGGGATTTTTGAATTCTTCGTTCAATTCGTCCTGAAATTTCAAGATATCCTGTAAGGCCCCGTTCTTATTTGCAAAGGTTCCCTTTTCCGTAGTATCGTGGTACTTTTTTTCACCCTTACAACCTGTTCCGAAGAACAGGAATGCGGACATTAGTAAAACTAAAGATCTCATAATCTCAATTTAAACTATAAAAATACAACTAAAAGCGTTTCCCATATTTTGGGATTTTGGTTGTACTTTGTGTAAAATTCTAAAATACATGAAACCAATATACTGCCTGCTCGCTATAGTATTACTTTCTCTTTCCTGCTCAGAAATCAAAAAAGAGAATGAAAATACATCCGCAGAAAATAGAATGCTACCCCAATTAGAACCGAACAGATACAATGTAGCCTTCTTGATTATGGATGGCACTTACAATACCGAATTCACAGCACCTTATGATATTTTTCAGCATACCCAATATAGAAAAAACGTAAAGGCCATGAATACCTTCACCGTTGCAAATACGCTTGAGCCGATTACTACTTTTGAAGGGGTCCGTATTTTACCCGATTATGACTACACCAAAGACAGCTTGCCGCAAATAGATATTCTTGTTGTGCCTAGCGCGGAACATCATTTAGATACCGATTTGAAAGATACTATCATGTTGGATTTCGTTAAAAAGGTTGATGAAAAAGCGCTTTTCATGACAAGCCACTGTGATGGGGCTTTTGTTCTGGCCAAAGCAGGCTTGTTGAACGAAGTGGCATCAACTACTTTTCCTAGTGATATCGAGGCTTACAAAAAGATGTTTCCCCAACTCGATGTGAAAGACAGTGTTCTATTTGTACATGATGGCAAATACATTACTTCGGCTGGAGGAGCCAAGAGTTTTGAGGCCGCTCTTTATCTTTGTGAATATTTATACGGAAGAGAAATCACCCAGTCGCTTGCCAAGGGGCTTGTCATCGATTGGAATCTTGAGGAAGTACCTAGATTCATTCCTCAATAACTTCATACCTAGCATCTTTTAGATACTTCGCCACCACCTTATTGAATTCTGGCATAATACGAAATAGTGCAGTATGTTCCAGGGCATATAATGTTGTCTGATCAGTATAGCCATTTTTCAAAAGTTCCTCAAGGTAAAAAAGGGCCGTACCATAGTCCTCTATTTTCGAACTATATGCTATTACGTTTAGATACGATGTGTATGACTTGACATCAGTAATGGTATTAAGCATCCATAAAAAGTTTAGAGCTTCCTCGTCCACCGGGCTTTCGGCTTTTACAATATCGATATTGTCAGCTATCAGCGCATTAATGTAACCTTTAAGTCGTCGCCCCATCTGTTTTTCATAAATATCAGGGTCTTTTTCATAATCTTGAAGCTTTTCCATTTGGTATTTCCACCAACCTAAATTGTTATAATTATACGTTATCACATCTTCCTCCAAATAGTAGACATAATCCTCTTTAATGAATGATTCTTTAAAAAAAATAGAATTTTGAGCTCGTTTTCCACTTCTAAATTGCTTGGTCTTTCGCAATGTTTTAGAACTGGATTTCAGCGAATCAACATTTCTAAAAGCTCGATAAACGTCCGCCATTTCCTCCAATAACTTATCTGCCATTAAGGGTTTATTTGCAGTGACCAATTCACTGACTCCTCCTAGATTGTTTCGATACGTTTTTTCAATAAAGTCCTCATCTTTAGGCAGTGTTCCTTTTGCCATAGAAGCTAATGTCAAAATCTCAAATGCTCTGGTAATGTAACTCGTCTTTGGCCATTCTTGCCCACCCTGGAAAACCAAAAGGTTATTTGGAAACTTCAACTTATCTAGTACCTTTTCAGTACCTAACATTGTGATATAATTGAAGTCTTCAACACCAACAATACCAATAAAATGAAAAGGGTTTCTACTACTTAGAACCTCGCGATTGGCGACCGGTGAACTACAAGAAATCACGCCCTTTACTTGTCTAACAAAAGTGGGGACCAATGAAGCTAAACGGGCCCCGTCCGAAAATCCGCCAGTATAGACCCTATTCTTTTGAATGGGAACCATAGAAAAAAGCGTATTGAACATTCTACTTGAAACAAGTATATTTTGAGACAGGCTAAGACTGTCATTGACGCTATTCGAAGCTGCTAGTATATAACCTTGCTGTTCAGCCGCTTCTTTGAACATACTTATGGCCTGTTTCCCTCGCCCCTTGGTATCATAAACAAAAAGTACGGGCCACTTTTTCTCCATTTCGAAAGTCTTCGGCAAGTATACCGCAAAGGTCTCTGAAATTGTATCATTAACTTTAATGCCATCCATTATCGCACCTTTTTTCAAGGTTATTTGCTGTGCTGTGGCGAATAAGGAAAAGGAGAATAAAAGTAGGAGTAAAAAATTTTTCATTATGTTTTCTATGGCTCTTTTGTCAATTGGATTCATCAAAAATCCGGCCAAAAAATCGCGTTCCTTAAAATTAAGCAATAATTTTAAGGTCTACTCCTTTTCTGAATACACTTCAGCTATTCACCAATACGACCCATCTCAACACCTTCAGAGTAGGCCACTTTGATATCATTAGCATGAAAAGCAGCCTTTATCGCCTTATGCGACTCAAAGGTACCCTCCCAAAAATCGCTGGGTACTACATAGGGGCGCACGAGAAGTTGAACACTATGTGAATCAAAATTCTCTATGCCTACCTCGGGCACTGGCTCCTTAAGTACCTTAGGTAAATTGAGTAAAGAATCTATGATTATTTTTTTAACTTTTGGGAAGCTCTCGTCATAGGGCATGGTAACTGCAAGCTCTAATCTAATCTTTCCTTTTTCAGAAAAATTGGTCACTACTGAATCAGTTACCATCGAATTCGGGACAATCAATATTTTGTTTCCAGGAGTCAATACATCTGTACTGAAAATACCTATTTCCTCCACTTTGCCAAACTTATCGTCCAATTGAATCCAATCTCCAATCTTATAGGGTTTCAATGTCAATATGAGAATGCCAGATGCAAAATTGCCAAGGCTACCTTGTAATGCCATACCAATAGCAAAACCGGCTGCCGCTAGTATCGCAACCAATCCCGTCAAATCTGCTCCAATAAATGAGGCAATTACAAAGAGTACCGCCCCTTTCAAAATAACACTTGTTGTGGAAACAAGAAAAGGCCTTATGGTTTCTGAAAATCCGGTCTTTTCAAGCGCAAGGCCCACCCACTTAACTAGCCTTTTAACAATTTTAAAACCTATCCAAAGAATAAGTCCAGCGGCAATAATTCTAAGCAAGAAAAATCCCGTCTTGTCTATAGCAATTTGCAGATACTCATTGATTTTATCCATTTCCATGGACATAAAATAAACGATTTAATCCCTTCCCCACAAATATTAATTATTATTTATGGTAGATTTTTAATTGCTGATTTATACACCTCCAACTCTCCCTTAACTTTTGGAAGTAAAAGGAAAAGGCCAATCATATTGGGAACCAACATCGCAAAAATCATTGCATCGGAAAAGTCGGTGACAGATTCCAGACTTGCTGCTGCACCGATGACAACACAAAAACAAAAAATAGTCTTATAAATATATGCCACTTTCTTGCCTCTACCGAACAAAAATGACCAGGCCTGATAGCCATAATACGACCATGATATCATTGAAGAGAACGCAAAAAGTATCACCGCAAATGACAAGAGATATGGAAACCAAGAAAACCCGCTTTTTAAGGCATTTGAAGTGAGTACTACTCCTTGGGCATCCGATATTTGTGCTCCTATGGTAATTTGATCCGTAACGATCAAAACCAAAGCAGTCATAGTACAAATGACCACGGTATCAATAAAAGGCTCCAATAAAGCGACCAATCCTTCGCTTGCGGCATATTTTGTTTTTACCGCTGAATGGGCAATTGATGAAGACCCAATGCCAGCCTCATTTGAAAAAGCTGCCCGCCTGAAACCTTGAATAAGTACGCCTATAAACCCACCAACAATGCCCTGCGGCCTAAATGCTCCATTATAAATAGAACTAATGGCATCTGGCACGCTTTTATAATTGAGCACTAGAATCGTGATGACCGCAAAAACATACAGCAGTACCATAGCTGGAACTATTTTGTCGGTAACCTTGGCGATTTTTTTAATTCCTCCAATAATAACCACACCCACAAGAACTGCCATGACCAAACCGAAAATCCAACCTTTTCCGTAAATGAAACTTTCTTTTCCCCCAGTTACATATTCAAATAGTTGATATGCTTGATTGACTTGAAACATGTTACCTCCACCGAATGATCCACCTATGCACATGATGGCAAACACCATTGCAAGTATTTTACCCAACTTCTTCAAACCCATTTCTTGCAGCCCTTTGGTCAAATAATACATTGGGCCTCCATAAACGGTACCATCTGCATCAATTTCACGATACCTTACCCCAAGTGTGCATTCCACAAATTTGGATGCCATACCCAAAAAACCAACCAATATCATCCAGAAAGTGGCTCCAGGCCCTCCAATGGATAAGGCAATAGCCACTCCTGCAATATTCCCTAAGCCAACGGTGGCAGAGAGTGCGGCGGTGAGTGCTTGAAAATGTGAGACTTCACCATGATGACCTTCTATACGAATAGTATCAGGATTGTCAACAACTTCTCCGTCCTCAACATCCAGATTATCGTATTTACCGCTTACAATTTTGATGGCCGTATCAAAACTTCGAAGATTTATCCCTCTAAAGTACAACGTAAAAAAGCTAGCCCCGATAATTAAGACTACCAATACCCATGGCACCCCAATATCTTCGGTAATAGGTATTTGAGCAAATATGCCCCTTACAAACCAACCCGTAGCATTTTCAAACGCCACGTTTATACGTTCATCTAAACTCGTCTGAGCAATTGTAACTGTTGGAAAACAAAACAATAGAAAAATAGGAAGTATGTGCTTCATGTTCATTTGATGATTGAATTGAAGCAAAGATGAAGTATCCTTTTACTCACTAAAAGGCTACATACTGGTTAATTTCTTTTACTAGCGTAGTGACGTACTGGTTGGCAAGTACAGATAAATGCCCTCACTCTGAATCTAAGGTTGCATATTTCAACATGTCATTTTCGATAGCATATGCTATCAAAAGATTCTTACCTGCAGTACCACTTATATGCAGGGCTTTTTTTATCTGATGAATATGGGTCTGAAAACCATCAACACTTATGTGCATAGCATCGGCGATTTCAGTGTATGACTTTTCATTTCCGAGAGTACCTAGATTGCCCAGTACTTCTTTCTGCCTATCGGATAGTTCTACTTTTGAGGTCTCTTTAAGAGATTTCAACTCCTCTTTTGTTGAAGTCACCTCTTTCAAACACTCTCGATTTTCCAGAATCAGTTGAGCATTTCTCTTCTTCAATTCTTCACCCTCACTAATAAGTTCTTCCAATTGGAATTGTTGCTCTTCCTTTTCGGACAAGAACTTCCAACTATACAGCAAAATGGATAATAGGAGGATAAAAAGGAACTTGAACGAAATACTTGTCACCATTCCTAAAAGGTTCCAGGAACCTATATCGATACCTTTCGGAAGTGTATCAACCGGAATTATACGATGGGTAACGGCAATGATAATAAGCACAAATAGTGAAAAACTAGGTAGGTACATAAAGCGCATGTTCCTGCTATTAAACGCCTTGTTCAACGCGTTGAACAGTGCAAATGCAACAACTATCGAAATTGGAATATCGATGAGCCAAATCAATGAACTACTAATGGCAGGGTTAGTATAGGACGCCGCAAAAAAAACAAAAGATAGCATTACCATTACCCCAAGATACATGCTAATGAATTCTCTTTCTGAAAACCGTTCTACCAAACGAATGAGTATTCCTCGCCCACTTTTAAATTCAATAGAAGGTAATGACAGAAGAATGAACATGGAGTTCAAAATTGATATGAGAACACCCCAATAAACCAATAACTTATTTGATGGAGACAACTCAAACCCAGAAACCGAGATAAAATTAACCAGAGCGCCGAGACCCCAAACGAATATTGCAAGACCAAACCACGAAATACCTTTGATACCATCATTGGGTATAGCCCTACGTTTCTCTTTTTGATAAATGCGATGAATAACAATAGCTGTGATTAGGCATACTATTGCGGTTATTGCATATTCCAATACAATTGACATGGCTTCAACATTTATACAAACTAAAGTTAGTCAAAACTAACAGTTTGATACTATTTAAGTAGTACTTAACCATAGTCATGTGATTCAGAACCTAGATCTGCGGACTAAATAGCTCCCTTTGAAATCGGTGCGTTGGAAATCACATTTGAAAGAACAATATGTGTTCGTGTTTCACCATATTGAATAAGCTTGTCTATAAATTTTTCTAAATGAAATTGATCTTTGAACACTACCTCCATGACAATGTTTTCATTACCGGTTATGCGGTAACAATTAACCACTTCTTCAAACGTTGCCACAGTTGCCAAAAAAGGTTTTAATTTACCCATGAAAGCCCGAAGTGTGATAATCGCTTTCAGTTGGTATCCTGTCATGGCATGTGATACCATTGCCTTATATCCTTGAAGAATTTCAAGGTCTTCCATTTTCTTCACCCTTTCCGCCACGGCAGGTGGAGTTAGACCTACTTTTCTACCAATATTAGCGAATGATTCTCGTGCATTTTCTTGCAAACATTCGAGTATCTTCCAGTTCAAATCATCAATCTTTACTTTCAAAACTAAATTTTATATTTATTTTTAAATCATTAGCTAAAATACAAAAATACTATCGATTTTAAAGCAATCAATGTCAGATTGGACGTAACTTTATAGTAATTAAATGCTATTTCAAAGAAAAATGTCTTCTAAAAATCTTGGAACAATACCAGTATACCAAAAAGCGTTGGAGCTACGTGAAATCAGTAAAGCGATAGCTTCTTACGTTTCTTTTAATAAAGATATGCTAAAGCGCTATCGCACGAATAGTTTGCGGGTCAATATTGCTGATTCTTTGGTGAACGATACGGTGCTGATTCCGGAACAAATAGCGCAGGCCGAACATTCACAATCCTATACTGAACGAATAAATAGTGCGTCATTCATTAATATTATGATACGTAATATTAATTCATACTGTCTTGGCCTTGAAAAAGATGGTGTTAAAGAAATGGAATACCTTAACCTCTTACGAACGGAAATCAAGAGTTTCCGAAAGTCTTTCACGAAGTGGAGAAGGACCATTAACAAAGATTAAGCTCTATCTAAAGTAATTAGAATTTACTTTTTCAAATTCATAATCTCATAGCACCTTTTCAAATACAACATTTTTTAAACGTTTTGATGCGTTTATTGTTCTAATTTTACACCTAAACTAAGAACAGTTGAAAACCACGATTTTAATTAATTGCCCAGATCAATCTGGAATTATAAGTACCGTCACCGGCTTTATTCACTCAAAAGGTGGTAATATCATCTACCTAGACCAACATGTTGATAAGCAGGCTAATGTTTTCTTTATGCGGTTGGAAAGTGAATTCGGCCTAAATGAAATTTCCATTACGGAATTCAAAAAAGAATTTGAAAAATCAGTTGGTAAACTTTATCGCATGAACTGGAGTCTGCACACTGATGGTATGATTCCGAAAATGGCACTGTTCGTTTCGAAATACAATCACTGTCTCTACGATTTACTGAGCAGACATAGTTCGGGAGAATTGAGCGTTGACATACCTTTTATTATTAGTAACCATCAAGATTTAAAACCAATTGCCGAACAGTTCTCGATTCCGTTTCACTATATCCCCATTACAAAAGAAACGAAGGGCGAAGTCGAAGACAGACAATTGCAATTGCTAAAGGACGGGAATATTGATTTTATTGTTCTTGCCCGCTATATGCAAATAGTCAGTGGCAAACTCATCGATGAATATCCTAATAAGATCATTAACATTCATCATTCTTTTCTACCAGCATTTGCAGGTGCAAAACCATATCATGCTGCCTTTAAACGAGGTGTAAAAATAATCGGGGCTACAAGTCATTATGTCACCGAAGAACTTGACGCTGGTCCAATTATAGAACAAGACGTCACCACCGTCTCTCATACACATTCAATAAAAGATTTTATCACGAAGGGAAGAGATCTTGAAAAAATAGTATTATCCAGAGGCGTAAAACTGCACCTAGCGCGTAAAACCATGGTATACAATAACAAGACCGTTATTTTTTCTTAAGTATACAAGACCCTAAGTTTTAGGTGACCTGAAATACTATACAACTGAGGCTCGCGTTTAAATATCAAATAAACTTTTTAGTTACTAAGACGCAACCATGAAACAAACAATCTTAACTCTCATCTTGATTTTCCAACTCATATCTTGTGGTGAACTACAACAAGTGATAAATCAATTACCTCAAGGCTCACAAAGTATTGGAAATGCAGAAATAGCGAACGGGCTAAGACAAGCCTTAGACTTAGGAATTGAAAAGCAGGTTACCAAACTTACCCAAACAGACGGTTTCTTCAAAAACGAACTAGTAAAAATCCTACTTCCAGAAGAGCTTAAAAAAGTGGACAAAACTTTGCGTGATATAGGATTGGGAAAACTGGCCGATGAAGGTTTGAAAGTGCTCAATAGAGCTGCCGAAGATGCTGTGGGTGAAGCTACCCCTATTTTTGTGGATGCCGTAAAGGGTATCACCTTCAATGATGCAAAAACCATTCTTTTGGGTAACGATAATGCCGCGACCCAATATCTCACCTCTGCTACACAGAAACAACTTTACGCCAAATTCAACCCTGTAATCAAGAGTTCTTTCGAAAAAGTTGGAGCGGACAAAATATGGGAAAACCTCATCACTAAATACAATAGCATTCCGTTGACCAATAATGTGAATCCAGATTTAACAGACTATGTAACCAATGAGGCTTTGACCGGGGTTTATAGCATGATCGCTTTAGAGGAAAAAGAAATTAGAAACAAGGTTTCATCTCGTACTACCGACCTATTGCGAAAGGTTTTTGGACTACAGGATTAAAATGTAAAATTATTCTTCGAAATCAACAATATTCCAAATAATATACCGTTGTATTTTTATTATACTTATAGCATATCCAATAATCTTCAACTAAACTTTTTAAAAGGTTTTTAAGGAGAATTTTATACTGAATTATTTGAGTTAGTAATTTTTTGAGTTAGTTAGTTAGTAAAAAACCGGTGGGAGCATCGGTTTTTTTTTGCTCTTTTTCGAGATTACCAAACACGATTAGAAGAAGATAAAGGTCTCAAAATATTAATATTTACAACAATTCATCTATCAATCGTTATTTTTATAGTACCAACAAAAGGTAAACTATTATCGGGGGTTACTATTTTTAGACGGTTTTGTGCCATCTAACTATATTATTTCCTAACTTAAACCAAGCTAATTCATCCATCAATCAAAAATGAGACGATTAGGAATAACTTTTTTATTCTTACTACTTTCGGCTACTACTTACTCTGGTCAGTCTATCAACTATGACCTTAGAATTAGGTCAGTATTTGCCCAAGCTTCACAAAATCTACTTCACCAAAGCACTGATTCAGGAATCAACTTTACAGGTGAGTTTAAAGCTTCTGTGTTGAACGATGACCAACATACCTTAACACAAGACCTTGGTGAAATTGAAGTACTGGCAAAAAAATCAGTGCCTGAACTAAATATTATATCCTTCATTTATCTATATATTGCTCTAATCGGGTTTTACATTGCCGTGATATTACATTTTAACAAAAAAGTAGAATCGGTTGCCAAAATATTGATTAGCTCTTTTATTTTTATTCACTCTGTTTTCATATTTCATATTTTCTTAAGCATTACCAAGTATCAATTACAATTTCCTCATGCATATAGAATTTCTACGGTATTTTCTTTTCTATATGGACCTCTACTCTTCCTCTATTTCAAGAGAATAACAGTCCAATATGAGTTCAAAAAAAGAGATGTTTTGCACTTTGTGCCTACCCTACTTTTCATGATATACCTTATTCCAAGTTATGCAATGACTGCTGACCAGAAACTGGATATTATGTTAGGTAGAAGTGATATTGGTAGAAGTTTCTCCGATAAAGCCATCATAGTTCTAAAGCTATTATCACTGTTAATATACGGGCATTTTATCAGAAAACTCTATTTGGCCTCAAAGAAGAATACAGGACTCGATAAAGAAAATAGTAGGTGGCAAAAGAACATCTATGTTATTCATATGTTTTATGTGGTTTGCTATTCGGCTTATGGATTTTTATTGGCCAATAACATGACTTTCGGGCTTTTATACCATATACAGATTGTATGTATGGCTATGATGGTCATGTATCTTGGTTATTCGGCCAGTGTTCAACCGGCTGTTTTTAATGGGTCACTTTCCTTTAAGAAGTTATTCTACAAATACGAAAAATCGGGACTCACGCCAAGCCTTTCCCTTGAACTAAAGGAAAACCTCATTCATTTATTCGATACAGAAAAAATTTATAAAGAGAGTAGTATTAGTTTGGAAGCCCTTGCAAATAAACTAAATACTACTAGACACAATACTTCTCAAGTTATCAATGAGCATTTTGAAATGAGCTTTCATGAATTGATAAATACGTATCGTATTCGAGAAGCTAAGGAAATATTAAATAGTGATGTTCAAAGAAATCTTAACATTATAGATGTAGCTTATGAAGTAGGTTATAATAACAAAGTTACCTTCAATAAAGCCTTCAAAAAGGAAACACAACTCACCCCTAGCCAATATCAACGTATGGGCATCAGCTCTGCTGTGTAAACACATCGTAAACTTTCTTCGGTAAAGGAAATGTTTATAAGGACTTCCTACCCACTATTTTTTTGTACTTAATTTAGATATTCATCAATCAAATTGTAAAGCGGCAGTCCAAATGGTCATACTCTAAGAAATAATTCTTCTTTCTCATTTAGAGTAGTTATTTGAATTAGTCATCAATACATCTCATTTCGGGCTGCCTTTTACTTCATGACTTTTGTTCTGGCCTATAATGAAATTCATGTTCTACTTCACCGCAACTCATCAAATCGTATTAGTTCTCAATTGATTTCTATTTTGACCCGCTTCCATCCTTTTCTGCCACCAAAAGGTAAATTACTAGTAAGCATTCTTCGGAAAAGGAAACGTTTATCCGCTTTTCCCAAAAAATTGTTAATAGCCCGTTACTTTGGCCACAGTGACTAACTCAATGTAATAAAGCAGCTCTGAATCCTTTACTTCTAGAAAAGAACTTCTGTCTCAATTTTTAGAGTAATTATTTGAATTAGCTATCAACTTTCAGGGCTGCACTTTACATACAAAAAACTTAAACATATGCGAAAAAAAAGCTATTGGCTATTCATGGTACTCTTGTTGGGTATTTCATGGACAAGAGCCCAAGAAAAAACGATTACAGGATTGGTTACCGACCAAGATAGTACACCTTTGCCGGGTGTTAATGTGATTGTCAAAACAACTGATCGGGGGACACAGACTGATTTTGACGGAAATTATTCCATTAACGTTAGTGAAGGCGAAATCTTGGTTTTTTCATATTTAGGACAAGGTACTGTCGAAAGAACCGTAGCCGTTTCCAGTACAATAAATGTGCAGATGCAGGAAGATGCATCACAGTTAGAAGAGGTCATCGTGACCGCCCAAGGAATACGAAGGGAGAAAAAAGCCCTAGGTTACGCCGTGACCACTTTAAACTCAGATGAAGTGGAAAGCAGGCCCGAGGCTGATATCGGAAGGGTTCTATCGGGTAAAATATCTGGTGTCAACGTAGTCGGAACTGGAGGATTAGCAGGTAGTGGAACAAACATTATCATTAGAGGTAGTGTATCTATAACCGGAGACAACCAGCCTCTTTTTGTGGTGAATGGAGTACCATTCAATACAAGTACAAATGCGGAAAGTAATGTAACCACAGGTAACGGTTCGGGTTCTGCTTCAAGTAGGTTTTTGGATCTTGATCCAAACAATATTTCGAACGTAAGTATCTTAAAAGGCTTAAGTGCAACAGTTCTATATGGTGACGCTGGTAGAAATGGGGTAATTCTAATTACTACGAAAACGGGCAGTGCTTCGGAAGTAAACAAAGGTTTTGAGATAAATGTTAACCAAAATGTCTTCATCAATGAAATTTCAAGCTTACCTGATTATACCGATGTTTATGGTCAAGGCGGCGATAACAGTGTTAACGTTGGTTTTGTAGGCAACTGGGGAGGACGATTCGACGATAATATCACAGTGAGACATCATTACGATCAACCTCAATTCGCAGTTCCTTTTCCTGAATTTCAAGGTGTGAATGTGCCTTATCAAAATTTCGAAAACAACATAAAGGATTTTTTCAGACAAGGTTATGGTACGACAACATCTATAAATGCATCAAAATCCACTGAGGATGTATCATACAATATCAACTTTGGCCATACGGACGAAGACGGGTACGTACCAGGGAATAATATTACCAGAACGAGTTTCGGTTTAGGCGGTTCCGTAAAATTGAGCAATAAATTTAGAATCAACGGTTCTTTTAACTATTCCACTAGTGGTTTTGTAACGCCACCAGTATCAGCTAGTAATGGAACTGGTAATTTTTCTGTTTTCACACGTACACTCTTCATTCCACGCAATTTCGATTTAGCAGGCCTACCCTACCAAGACCCAATTACTGGTGGAAATATCTATTATCGAACGGATCAAGAGAATCCTAACTGGCTTGTCGACAATTCACAGGAATCCATAAATGTAAATCGTTTTTATAATTCAATAAGTACCATTTTCGACTTTAATGAAAATGTCTCATTAACCTATCGTTTAGGTTATGATAGCTATACTGAAAAGCAACAATTCTACATAAATAAAGGTGGAGTTAGTGCATTGATAGCCCAACAAGGGTTCTTAAAAACTACCGCGGCAACCAATACGATCTGGGATCATAGTTTGATTTTAGGCCTTAACAACATAAGGTTCTCCGAAAAATTTGGTTTAAACGGTACTTTTGGTTTGAATACCAATGCAGAGACTTATGATAAGTTTGGAGTTGCCAGTACCGGGCAGGTTGTCTTCAACTTTATAGATCACAACAATTTCACTTCGCAAAGTAATGCAGATCCACTGGGAAGCTCATTAGACTTCATTCAAAAGGAAAATACTATTGGTCTTTATGGACAATTGGAGTTTGATTATTCAAATTACCTTTACCTTACTCTAGCTGCAAGAAACGATTGGTCGTCTACAATAGAGCAAGCGAATAGGTCATTATTATATCCTAGCGCCTCGCTTTCAGTCATACCTACCACGCTGATACCTGAACTACAATCCGAATTTTTGAACTTTCTAAAATTTAGATTTGGTTATGGAACCTCAGCAGGATTTCCATCACCCTATAATACGAGGCCGATTTTAGCCTTGGGTACGGCACAATTCACTGATGGTGGTGGCAGAGTAATAAATGTAAACTCAAGTAGTGGATTGAGCACAGGTCTCGATATCTTTCCGAATCCAGACCTCAAAGCTGAACTACATAGAGAGTTCGAAGTAGGCATGGAAGCGAATTTTTGGAAAAATAGGATCAACCTCGAAGTAAGTCTTTACAAGAGAGATTCAAAAGATCAAATTCTAGGGAAGATTTTAGATCCATCCACTGGTTATGATAGAACAACCATTAATGCCGGAAAGATTAATAGTGAAGGAATAGAAGTAGATTTAGGGTTTTCACCATTTAGAGGCAAGGAAGGTTTTCAATGGAATTCTAATATCGTCTTCTCTGCCTCGCAAAACGAAGTAATAGATCTACCAGGCGGTGATGATGTCTTTATTGCAGGGTTCTCGAATCTAGGTAATTATGCAGTCGAGGGACAACCTCTTGGAGTTATTAAAGGAAGCTATGCGGTTCGTGATGATCAGGGCAATTATTTGATAGACCCAACAACCGGCAATATAATCGATAGCCAAGCTATAGGCTTAGACGATGAAATCATAGGAGATCCCAATCCAGACTGGAAGTTAACATCGGGTAATACCTTTTCGTACAGAGGTGTTAGTCTATCAGCACAAGTAGAATACACACATGGCGGTGACTTTTCTTCCAACACCATTCCTAACCTTCTTAGAAGAGGAGTGACCAAGGATACTGAAGACAGGGAAGGTTCCATAATTATTCCAGGATTCTATGCAAATCCTAATACAGGTGTCCCATTGTTGGATAGTTCAGGAAATCAAATACCAAATACGGTGCAACAAGGAACCAATGAGATTTATTTTCTAAACTTTTTGGATCCAGGTGACCAAGGTATATTTGATGGCTCTGTAGTTCGCTTAAGGGAAATTTCTTTGACCTATTCGCTTCCATCAAAATTTTTAGAAAAAACACCTTTGGGCTCCCTATCATTTTCCATAAACGGCCAAAACCTATGGTTCTGGGCCCCCAACGTGCCTAAGTACACCAATTTTGATCCCGAAACGATCAGTACAGGTGTAGGTAACGGTTCTGGATTAGACTTGCAGACCGCACCTACCTCAAAAAAATATGGATTTAGTATCAAGGCCTCTTTTTAAAAAGCTAAAAAAAATATAAGATGAAGACTATAAAAAATAAACTCAAAGTAATCTGCCTAGTGTTACTCATTGGTAGCACAGGATGTGAGACTACTGATTTGAATCAATTGAACGATCCCAGTAACCTGACACCCGGTAGTGCAGACCCAGAACTTTTAATGAATAATGTGCAACTACAATTCGTAAATGCAATTGCATATAATGAGGATAATGAAGATGGAATTAATACCAGAGCCGCCGAATTTGTAAGGATGCAACACTTATTCGGGGCTTATGCAGGACCATTTTCACTAACCTCCGGTACCTTGGATAATGATTGGACCAATTTGTATCGTGAAGCGCTTCAAGATATAAATACACTACTTCCCCTGGCAACAGAAAGAGACCTTCAAGGTTATATTGGCGTTGCTAAAATTATTCAGGCATACGCCTATGTCACTCTTGTAGATACTTGGGGCGATGTTCCATACACGGAAGCTTTGTTAGGAAATGAAAATGCTAATCCGAATGTTGATGACGGGCAATCTATCTATAATGATATGCTTGTGGTAATAGATGAAGGTATCGCCGCTATCAATTCTCCAAACGCTGTAATGCCCAACGATCTTTTTTATGGTGGCGATAAGGCAAAATGGATAAAAATGGCCAGAACATTAAAATTCAAAATGTACGCCCAAATGCGTCTCGTCGGTGATTTCAGTAGTGAGATAAATGATTTGATTAATGCAGGACTCATTTCTTCCGCAGACGATGATTTTGTCTTCCAGTATTCTACCGTGGCCAGTTCCACAGGCGAAAGCAGACATCCATATTATGCACTTTGCTATGATGCCGATGGTTCGGACGACTATATGACCAGTTATTATGTAAATCTTCTGAAAGCCGATAAAGGTTTTGAAGACCCACGATTACGCTATTATTTCTACAGGCAAGAACCATCAGCACCCACAGGTGACGACTTGCCTTGCGAAGGTGAAGCAGGGTTTAATTTTTGCTACTTGGGCGATTTTTACTGGACCCGTGACCATGGAGATGATGATGGTGTTCCACCAGACGGAACAAAAAGAACTACCTATGGTCTGTATCCTATAGGAGGGGCCTTTGACGCGGATAACTTTGCAACCGTAGTTGTAAATCCCGGAGCAAATGGAGCTGGTATTTTCCCTTTCCTTTTATCCTCCTACGTTAAGTTTCTACAGGCTGAATCCGCCTTGACGATCGGTACGACAGGGGATCCAAAAGCACTACTTGAGAGCGCTATAAGAGAATCAATGGATAAAGTACTCAATTTTATCCCAGCACAAGTAGATGCCGCTTTTGCCGCAACACAAGACAACGTAGATGATTATGTCGCCTATGTTATGAGTCAATATGACGCTGCGAGCAGCGACAACGAAAAGTTAGACATTATAATGAAGGAGTACTACATCGCTTTATGGGGTAATGGCATTGAGGCCTGGAATAATTACAGAAGAACCAGTATGCCTAGCGATTTATCTCCTCATGTTAAAACAGCTGGAGAGTTTCCTAGAGCCATGTTATATCCTGCTACGGTTGTGAATACAAATTCCAATATTAGTCAGCAAGCTGTTACAACAAAGGTATTCTGGGATACCAATCCAGACAATCTTCAATAATATTAAAAAAATAATTATGAAAAATATAAAACTAGATTTGCGAAATACCTATCTATCCCGATTGATTTTAGTAATTCTGATCTTGTCAGGCATTTCTTCTTGTGAAGATGAGGATAAGAATAATTTTGATGATTTTTCTAAATCGGGTGCTTTCGTTCGATTTGCAGAACCGTTTCCAACAGTTTTAGGTGTCAGCAGTCTCGATGAGATTCCGGATGTCGTAATCTCAACTGTTTTGGAGAATCCTAACAATTCTGTCACCAGTTACTCAATTAGTGTTGGTGCAACAATATCCGGCGAGGTAATCGACCAGGTCCCGCTCGTCAATGATATTACTTCCTTTCCGGCTTCACTTGACTTGACTATGACAGATATTGCCACCGCTCTTGGTCTTGACGCTTCAGCCATTGGATTTGGTGATACTTTTGAATTTGTCGGAACGGCGACCAATAGTCAGGGCACAGTTTATACCGCCGAAAGACAGCGTTTTGATAGGGAAACACTAGAGGTCACCGGTGGTAATAATTCGGCTGACTTGATTGATGAGCTCGGTTATCGAAATGCCTTTGAATTTGGTTTTGCGATACCTTGCCCACCAGAAACTGGAGCGATTGCTGGAGATTGGATATTCGACATGCAAGATCTTTACGGTGACGGATGGGACAACGCTTTCGTAACAGTAGATATCGACGGCACCACCACAGATTATACGGTAGCGGCAGGTTCTGCGGCAACCCATATTGTCAATGTCCCGGATGGCACCACTAGGTTGGTCATTTCCTATACACCGGGAGCTTATGAGGAAGAACACGTTTATACCGTTCAAAAACCGGATGGTACCGTGTTAGGTCCTTTTGGACCTAACCCACCGCTCTGCATAAATTAATTATAAGACAAAAAAGGGCACCGTAAACGGTGCCCTTTTTTACTGGTACAAAGCAAAAGCATTTGAAGTTTAACCTTGATAAATAGTACCGTATCAGAAAACTTGAAAAAGAAAAATATTGAAAATGTCGTGAAATACCAGACTTTTAAACCCCGCTAAACCGAGGACAATTTGACGCTATCTTCTTTAATTGCTTCCTGAACCAGGATAGATTCCCAGCTAATGTCAGATACGTAATTGATGACCAATCTATTAAAAATTTCTGCTTGCTCAACATTCACAACATGGCCGCAATGTTCTATTAACAAAAGGCTTGAGTTCTTATGTTTCTGTACCATTTTCTTTATAGAGGGAAGAAATAGATAATCCTCCCCACCCATCACGTATAAGGTCGGTATCTTAATGTTCTTTGAGCGGAATAAACGCAACAATGGATTAATTTCCGAGGTTAATTTATACCACCTTAAAAACTCTTTTTGACATAATTTCTTTGCTTCTTGAACGAAAAGTAGTCTTGACTCCCTGTGATTACTATGAGGCATAATCATAAACGCAAAAAACCGATATAACCATATATAAGGCACAACTGATTTGAAAATATTAACCAGACGCATCAGTAGTTGCGATCTGAAGTTCAATTTCATTATAGCACCCCCCAGTATCAAGCTCTCCACTTTCTTGGGATACTTTTCTGCCAGGTTCCTAATTAGAATAGTCCCTAGTGAAATACCCGCAAAGTGCGACTTTTTGATTTGCAGATAGTCAATCACTTCTACAATATCATCGGTAATAGCATCAAAGGTATACCTGTCCTCAAAAGCGTCTTTTGAACCTGGTTTCGAATTTCCATGGCCCCTTAAATCGAGCAGAAGTACGTTAAAATGTTTTCGAAAATCACGTACCTGTTTATGCCAAATAGAAGAACTTCCCCCAGCTCCATGGATGAAAGTCACCCAGACCTTTGAATCTTGATGAAGATATGTAGTATAGTTCAACAAAGTGTTCTAGCGCACCAATTATGGTAACGTTGCAATGTATTAAAACTTTTTGCAGATAGCTGCGCTTTAATGGATTATTTAACACAAAGCACGATTTGCGAGGTATTTCAATTTTTGAGATATCTTCAAGAAGATATTAAAAGAACTGATTTATCGATACATACGACGATTTAAAACATCCAAAAAAACATTTCGAACGTATATTTACTAGAACTTGATTATAAGACTATGGAAAATCAGTATTGCAAAGTAGGAGCCGTCACCCCGATTGCGGCAAACAGAAACATGGTTCATCTCTTGGAATATCAGTACCAAAACTTTTTGGACAAGGCATCGGATATCAATGATGCTAAATTGGTAGAATTTTTCGAGCAAAAAGCCTCCAAAATAAAAAGAGTACTAGAAAATTTGGTGTAGTCTTCAATTAAGACTGTCAAGTGCCCCTGACATCTTAACTTGAATTCTTCTAGCACTTTCTGCAGCTGCTTCTGCAAAATCATCATCATTTGATGCATATATAATTCCTCTTGAGGAATTTATCAGCAATCCTACCTGATGATTCATACCATATTCACATACCTCTTCAAGGCTTCCCCCCTGTGCGCCTACGCCGGGTACAAGCAAAAAATTGTTCGGAACTATTTTTCGAATTTCCTTTAAATATTCTGCTTTGGTAGCCCCAACCACATACATAAGGTTCTCAGCATTTTTGTAGGTCTGAGATGTTTTCAATACCTCTTTATACAGTTCATGTCCTTTGTTTATTTCTTTAGTCTGAAAGTCAAAGGCTCCAGCATTTGAAGTCAGGGCTAAGAGAATGGTATGTTTGTCCTGAAAAGCCAGAAATGGCTCAACAGAATCCTTGCCCATGTACGGAGCAATGGTAATAGAATCAAACTCTAAATCTTCAAAAAAGGCTTTGGCGTATCGGGTAGAGGTGTTGCCAATATCCCCTCTTTTCGCATCGGCTATTGTAAATATTTCAGGGTGTTTTGAATTTAGATATCCAATAGTTTTTTCTAGAGCCTGCCAGCCTTTTATGCCATATGCCTCGTAAAAAGCAATATTAGGTTTGTAGGCAACACATAAATGATGGGTTGCATCAATAATGGCCTTGTTGAAAGAGAAAATTGGATCTTCTTCTTGAAGCAAATGGACAGGGATTTTTTCCAAATCGGTATCAAGGCCAACACAAAGGAATGATCTTTTCTTATGGATTTGCCCTACCAGTTCTTCAGCTGTCATTTAGTACTAATTAAAAAGTCTCCGATGCTTCTTTCAACTTCTCCGTATTCTCAACCAAACTCAATTCATCAATGATTTTTTGAATATCGCCGTTGATAATGTTCTGTAAATCGTAAAGCGTCAAACCTATACGATGATCAGTGACCCTACCTTGGGCATAGTTGTACGTGCGAATCTTTGCAGAACGATCACCACTACTTACTTGTGAATTGCGTTTTGCAGCATCCTCTTCTTGTTTTTTCGCCAATTCTAAATCATACAAACGTGAACGTAAAACACGAAAAGCTTTATCCTTGTTTTTATGTTGTGACTTCTGGTCTTGACATTGCGCCACTAAACCTGTGGGTATATGTGTCAATCTGACGGCAGAATATGTTGTGTTCACAGATTGTCCTCCTGGACCAGAAGAACAAAAGAAGTCAATACGTACATCCTTGGGGTCTATTTGCACGTCAAAATCTTCCGCTTCAGGAAGTACCATAACCGTAGCCGCACTGGTATGAACCCTACCTTGAGTTTCGGTTTGTGGTACACGTTGAACACGATGCACCCCCGCTTCGAATTTAAGTGTGCCATAGACATCAGTACCAGTTACCTCGAACTGTATTTCTTTATACCCTCCACTGGTACCTTCGCTCAAATCGATTACATTGGTTCTCCATCCTCTCGACTCGCAATACTTAGTATACATTCGAAAAAGGTCGCCCGCAAAAATACTTGCCTCATCACCACCAGTACCTGCCCTAATCTCCATGACAACATCTTTCGCATCTTCTGGATCTTTGGGTATGAGCATTAATTTGATTTCCTCTTCCAAAACAGGTAGACCGGCCTTAGCTTCTTCTAATTGCATTTTGGCCATTTCCAGCATTTCGGTATCGCTGCCATCGGCAATAATCTCTTCAGCTTCCGAAATATTATTGGTGAATTCAATGTATTGGTCCCGTTTGGCAACTAGTGCCTTGAGATCACTGTATTCTTTTGTCAATTGTACATAACGCTTCTGGTCCGAAATAATATCAGGCTGAATAATCAAGTCTGAAACCTCATCAAAACGTTGCTTTACAATGTTGAGTTTATCAATCATAATCGGTTATGAATTCGAAAAGCGAATTTACGATAAATTTGTACATTTAGGGATATCACCGTTATTAGATGCATTCCATTTTCAGTTTAAAAACTCTTGAACTCGCGTTCCACTTTTATAAAAAGTTTTTCTTCACTTGTTTTGCAATTACTCTTTGTTTCTGGTTCTTGAAGATGCCCCTTTCCTTAATTCTAACTTTAAAGTTTTTATTTTTTGGAATTCTATTCGCTTCTCACTCACAACCTGGTCTAAAACAAAAATTGATTTTTTATAAAAACTTCGGAGTTTCTTCAACACTGTTGTTTCTTAGTTTGTTTTTACTTGATATGCTAACCACAATTGTTATTGTCTTAATCTTGAATCGATTTTGATAGTTGAGATCGATAGTGTCGAGTTAACCTTTGACCAAAAGAAAATTCTTTATGGAGTTTACCTCAAAGCAGAAACGGGGAAAATAACAGGGGTTCTTGGAAGAAATGGCTGTGGGAAAACATGTCTATTACGAATTCTTTTCGGAGACCTACAACCAAAATACAAGAACATACGCTTAGATGGGAACTATTTAAAAAATAAGCTATTCAATACCCAAAAAGTTTCATATCTCCCGCAGCACCAATTACTTCCCAAAAACCTGAGGGTAAGTAAGGTATTCAAGCTTTTTAAAGTGGAATGGAAGGACTTTCTAATTTCCTTTGACTCCTTTAAAATTTATGCAAATAGTAAGATATATGAACTTTCTTCCGGAGAACTAAGGGTTATCGAAACCTATCTTGTCTTAAATTCTGGAAAAGAAATTATTTTATTGGATGAACCTTTTTCCTTTGTAGCCCCTTTGTATGTTGAAAAATTTAAACTCTTGATTCAGAAAAAGAAAAAAGAGTGTGCCATTATCATAACGGATCATTTCTATCAGGAAATACTGGAGATTAGTGATTCAATCTACCTTCTTAAAAATGGGTACTCCAAATTGATAAATTCAAGAGAAGATCTGGAGAATGAGGGATATGTCAATTTTAGCCCCCAACAAAAGTAGTCCCCAAGGTCATGATAAAGGCATTCAGACCGTCACTACGGTCATATGCATTGAAGCGAAGGTCAATGGCCTTTAGACCAAACGTAAATATTTTGGTCTTTGCAAAAATATCCTTGTACCTGACGCCCATACCATATTGATTGGCGTTATACCCGGATAAATCATAATCTGATGTATAAAAATCAAAAGTTGAAAGGGCAATTTCTTTGGGGTAAAAATAATCGGCCGCCGTTTGAGAATAGAATCTGTATGTGGGATAAATCGTAAAACTGTCACTTAGCTTAATAGGCACTTCCAAATTTGCGGTATGAGAGGTAATTCCCCAATTATCAGTATAAAAGCGATAATAACTTCGTAGCACTACCCGGTCACTGACATAATAATTCAATCGACCTCCTATCGGTATTTTAAAACGACTGTCAGGGAGCCGTTCAACGTCATCGGCTAGCTGAAAATCCTCAATGAAAAAGTTAGTCGCATCTGCAAAATAGACTCGTTGAAAGGGGGTGCTTAACAACCCGGTTTGTGATACAATATCTAGAAAAATCGATCCTTGTAATTTTTTACTCAAAATCTGCGAAAGTCCAAGTGAAACGGAATACGAATTTCTAGTTTCCTTTTCAAAAGCACTGAAATTTGGATTATAAGAACCTGTCCCCATTGTTCGAGAATCAAAAAAGCCATCTCTAAGTTCTATGGGATATTGTGAATTCCATTTATCCAGAAATATTTGGGCGTTTATTGAAACCTCCGTATTCTTTTCATTAAAAAGACGGGCATATCCGCCACCGAATCCGAAGGAAAAGTAATCATACTCGGCTGAAACATAAGCTTTCGCATTAACAATTGAATTTCGGTCGTCTGAGGTATGCTGATATGAGGGATTGAAATAACTAAGTACATCTTGTCGAGAAGCACCAGATGAAGCACTAAAAGGACTTACTGCTCTGTTTGCGTTACCATCTAAAGGGTTGACATTACTAGATGAAGCCGAGGTATAAGCCGATATTCCCGCATCTACGGTCAAAACATCATCTTCATTCAATGGAATCTTGACCACTATGCTTGAGGTCGCATCCGTCAACTTTTCAGTACCTTCTCCCCCAGTCACAGCCGCGTTTTGACCATCCTGTCCGTAATAGCTGAACAATAGTTCTATCTCAGCAGTTTCAAGAACCCTTTTTTTGTATGATGTGTCTTCTTGAGAAAGCCCAACAAAGGACACAAGAATGAGAAGTAAGCAGAGGTTTTTTTTCAATCTTATTTCTGTTTGAAAAATTTACATTTATTGGTATGTCGATTTGTTATCTAGTTCTTACGAACTAACGAATATCTAAATCAACAAATTTTTGATTTAGTTACACCCACAGCCACCACCTGACTTTCCACCATTCGCCCCTGATGAAGCTTCCCGATAAATTTGAAAGTTGGTTTCAAAACGTTCAGAAGCTTTCGCGGATAACGACATCTCCTCATCGTTCAGATATACCTTGTCGTATTCCTTGACGGCTACGCAAGAGGTAGTAGAAATGAAAAGGGCCACTAAAATGATTAATTTCTTCATACTATAAAGTTACGGATCTCGATCAAATAATATTCCACTGCTTTTATGCACTTTATTTTCGCTATCAAACAAAATCACCTCAGGCCCTCCCAATTGATTTATGCGCTCAATTCCAGCATCTTTACCCATAATAAAGACCGCAGTGGCCAAAGCATCACATAATTCGGCACTTTTGGCAAAAACTGTGACTTGGGTAATACCAGAAGATGGGTACCCTGTTCTTGGATCTATGATATGGGAATACCTCTTTCCATTGAAGGTGACGAACTTCTCATAGTTACCAGAGGTTGCCACTGATGATTCCACTACTGGCAACCAAGAAACTATTTTATCCTTGCTCAAAGGATTTACAATCCCAATTATCCATTTTTCACCACTCACATCCGTACCCCAAGTAGAAAGGTCTCCTGCCGCATTTATGATTCCTCCTACTACTTTTTTAGATATCAAAAGTGCTTTGGCCTTATCTGCTGCATAACCCTTTCCGATGGCCCCAAAGGAAATTTTCATTCCTTTTTGTTTCAGAAACACTGTTTGGTTTTCAACGTCAAGAATAATTTTTTTATATCCTACTTTCGATACGGAGTTCTTTATTTCGGCCTCACTTGGCATTTTTTTCATTGTTCCGTCGAACTTCCAAATCTTGTCCATCGAAGAATACGATATATCGAAAGCACCGTCAGTAAGCTCAGAAATCTGTTTTGAACGTTCAATCAGCTTGAATAGTTCAAGACTCACTTTCACCGGTCTTATTCCGGCATTTCTATTGATCAATGCTGTTTCTGAACCTTCATCCCATGCTGAAATCAACTTTTCAATTCGACTAATCTCCGCGGCTGCCTCCTCGATATTGATATAACCCAGCTCTTCATCCACCGCTAATACGGTAATATCAAAGCGGCTTCCCATAAGTTTCAGAGTTCTTTTTACGGTGACATACTTACTTTCCTGAGAGAAACAGGAAATGGTAAGCAACCCAAAAAAGACCGAAATGAAAAATTTCACTTTATGAAAGTGTTTAATAGTGCTATGTATTCCTTTGGAGTCGTCTTTTTATAACCTGTTGTGCCAAGCACCGTTTCATCTTTATTCAATATTACGACTAGAGGAAAATAACCTTTTGAGTTAAACTTATCTGCCAGCTGGCTATTTTGATTCTTCAACTCTTTTGATAATTGGTTGGCCTTCTTTCGGGGAAAATCAGCACGATACAAAACGTAGTTGGTTTTCGCATATGATCGAAAATCTTCAGATTGCCAAATCAATCTATCAAGTTTTATGCAAGGTGCACACCAATCGGAACCTGAAAATACAAGAATCAACGGCCTATCGTTCTTTTTTACGTAAGCCAAGGCCTCCGAATAAGTAGGTTGCCAATCTTGAGAAAACACTACCGCCGAAAAAAGAAATAGAACGAGGGAAATTATCTTTTTCAATTCATTTATTTTAATGACTATGATTCAAATACGCGAAGGATATCTCCATTCAATTCAGTATTATAGACTTTTAGCTGTTTGGCCGTATTGCCATCAACCTGATTTAAGGGAGATCCATTTTGTTCAAAACGCGAGCCGTGCACATCACAATAAAAAATACCTCCGTCATTGGTCACAAAACGGACCTGATCATATGCTTGATGACTACATACTTGACTAGCAGCGACAAACTGGCCCTCAAGGTTCTTTGCTACTACCACAAGATCCTTAAGAATGAAACCTCCATTGTCGGCCAATTTGGATGCTTCGGAGGCAGTTAAATCAATCGTGAAATCTACACCAGTCGGTTCCACTACTATATTTCCCGGGGTATCAGCCTCATCATTAGAACATCCTTGAAGACATGGAAATGTTAGTGCAAAAGCTGCACCAGCGCCCAGGCTCCTTAAAAATTGCTTTCTTTCCATAGCATTGTATTTACTATACAAAACGCAGTTTTAGAGGTAATCGTATGCTTTAATACCGGTATGTACCGAACTCACTCTGAATAGTAAGTTTTTTAGAAGAGCCTTCCTCCACTCGACCTATAATTCTGGCTTCTACGTTAAACTGTTCGGCAATTGCTATCAAGTCATCAGCGATGGTTGCCTCAACATAAAATTCAAGGCGGTGACCGCAGTTGAAAACCTGGTACATTTCTTTCCAATCCGTACCTGATTGTTCTTGAATTAATTTGAACAAAGGTGGAATAGAAAACAAGTTGTCTTTGATAATATGAAATTGGTCTATAAAATGAAGTATTTTGGTTTGGGCACCTCCGCTGCAATGCACCATTCCATGTATAGAATCGGCATCATATTTTTCCAAAACTTTCTTGACTATCGGAGCATATGTTCGTGTTGGTGAAAGGACTAATTTACCAGCGTCCAATGGCGCATCATCCACGGAATCAGTTAACTTGGTAGATCCGGAATATACCAGCTCATCGGGCACCGCCGCATCAAAACTCTCCGGGTAGTTTTTGGCCAAATACTTTGAAAATACATCATGACGCGCAGAGGTAAGTCCGTTGCTACCCATACCCCCGTTATATTCTTTTTCATAGGTGGCCTGACCAAAAGAAGCTAATCCCACAATAACATCTCCTGCCTTAATATTCGCATTATCTATGACATTTGCTCTTCTCATACGAGCCGTCACAGTGGAATCTACAATAATTGTCCGGACCAAATCACCGACATCAGCGGTTTCACCACCAGTGGAATGAATTGTTATTCCGTGGGATTTCAAATCCGAAATCAACTCCTCGGTTCCATTAATGATTGCGGAAATCACCGTGCCGGGAATCAAATTCTTATTTCTTCCTATCGTTGAAGAAAGCATGATGTTATCGGTCGCCCCTACACAAATGAGGTCATCAATATTCATAATTAATGCATCTTGAGCAATGCCCTTCCATACCGAAATATCGCCTGTTTCCTTCCAATACATATAGGCGAGAGAAGACTTTGTACCCGCTCCATCTGCGTGCATAACCAAACAGTAGTCTTCGTCATTGGTTAAATAATCAGGAACTATTTTGCAAAAAGCCTTTGGAAAAATGCCTTTATCAATATTCTTTATAGCGTTGTGAACATCTTCTTTTGAGGCTGAAACCCCTCTCTGACTGTATCGCTCACTGTGTGATGAACTCATTGATTTGATTTGAGGCAAAAATAGGGGAATACTAAAAATTTCTTCTTATTTAATAAACAAAAGTTCTCGATACTTTGTAAGTGGCCAATCTTGATCGTCTACCAATTGCTCCAATTTATCACAGTGATATCTTACTTCATCAAAATATGGTTTTACACTCTCCGAGTAGCTTATTGCTTTTTTATGGTTGTCCTTCAATTTATTGGCATCTCTTCGTGCATCTGTCATAGCATCGATTTTCTTCTTAATAATTTCAATATGTCCAGAAATTTTTTGAATGATATCCAATTGGCCGGCCGCTAATTTTTTATGACCAACTCCGTAAATCTCTTTGAGGCCAGTTACATTTTTAATAAGCTCATTTTGATATTTTATGGCAGATGGTATTATGAAAGTGTATATGAGTTCGTTCAAAACCCTGCCTTCTATTTGAACTTTTAGAATATAGGTGTCGAGCTCCACTTCTTGGCGAGCTTTTACCTCTACCGCACTCATCACATTCATTGATTTGAACAGCGACAAGCTTTCTTTTGAAGTTAATATTGGAAGAGCTTCAGGAGTAGTTCTATTGTTACTCAATTTTCTTTTCTTCGCTTCTTTTTCCCAATCGGCACTATAACCGTCACCATCGAAACGAATTCGTTTAGAAGTCTTTATATATTCTCGCAGAACATTAAAAACGGCCTCATCCTTCTTCAGGCCTTTTTTGTCTATTAATGTATCGACCTCTTTTTTAAATTCTTGTAATTGTCTTGCAACAATAGTATTTAAAACGGTCATTGGCTTGGCACTATTTGTCTGTGATCCCACACCGCGCATTTCAAATTTGTTGCCTGTAAATGCAAAAGGAGAGGTGCGATTTCGATCCGTATTATCCAACAAGATTTCTGGAATCTTACCAACGACATTCAACTTCAATTCCGTTTTTTCCTCTGGGGATAGTTTTCCCATCGAAACCCCCTCCAATTCGTCAAGAACGCGACTCAACTGTGTTCCAATAAAAATGGAAAGAATAGCGGGTGGCGCTTCGTTTGCCCCTAAACGATTATCATTTCCTGCCGAAGCGATTGAAGAACGTAATAATTCCTCATACGTATCAACAGCTTTGATCGTATTGACAAAAAAGGTCAAAAACTGCAAGTTCTTCATTGGGGTAGAACCGGGACTCAATAAATTGACCCCTGTATCCGTAGCCAAAGACCAATTGTTGTGCTTGCCCGATCCATTTATACCTGCAAAAGGCTTTTCGTGAAAAAGCACCTTAAAACTATGCTTCTCCGCAATCTTGTCCATTACATCCATTAACAGGAGATTATGATCAACTGCCAAATTTGCTTCTTCAAAAACCGGGGCCAATTCAAATTGATTTGGGGCTACCTCATTGTGCCTTGTCTTTACCGGAATACCCAATTTGGTACATTCCTTTTCCAAATCGCTCATAAAACTCAAAACCCTTTCAGGAATCACACCAAAATAGTGGTCATCCAACTGCTGTCCTTTTGCCGCGGCCTGACCAACCAAAGTTCGGCCGGCTAAGCTAATATCGGGCCTGGAATTCGCTAGCGCCTTATCAATCAAAAAATATTCTTGCTCCCAACCCAAGGTCGCATTCACCTTTGAAACATTCTTATCGAAATATTTTGCTACTGCAGTAGCGGCCACGTCAACAGCATGTAAGGCCCTGAGAAGTGGTGCTTTGTTATCCAAAGCTTCTCCTGTATAGGAAACGAATATCGTTGGGATGCATAAGGTGGTCTCATAGACAAAAGCAGGTGAGGTCGGATCCCAGGCGGTATAACCTCTTGCCTCGAATGTATTTCGAATACCGCCACTTGGGAAACTAGAAGCATCGGGCTCTTGCTGAACCAACTGCCTACCTCCAAACGTCTCAAGTGCCCTGCCATCTGGCAACAAATCAAAAAATGCATCGTGCTTTTCCGCAGTGGAACCTGTTAAGGGTTGAAACCAATGGGTGTAATGGGTTGCACCCATACTTATTGCCCAGCCTTTCATAGCTTCCGCTACTTGATCCGCAATCTTTCTATTAATCTTAGAACCTGAAAAAATAGCACCTTCAACACTCTCGAATGCTTCTTTTGTAAGATACTGCAACATTTTTGCTTCATTGAAAACGTGCTTCCCGAACAACTCGGAACGCCGACTTTTCTCCTCTACTTGAAGCGGCCTTCTATTCCTGCTTTCAGCAACGGCCTGAAATCGCGATTTAGACATAAGGCTATTTATTTTAGCTCTCAAAAATACCTATTACGCATATTATAAAAAAACGATGTTACAATTATTATACCCTTAAAAAAAGAGGGGGTTATAAACATATTATTTATTTTTTCAACATTTAACCCCTGATTTATAGGCTCATTGACAAAAAATCCTATTTTTGTTTGTCTGAAAATTTAAAAATTAATCACCTGAAATTATGGCAAAAATCAAACTGGAATATTTGTGGTTAGATGGTTATTATCCAACTCAAAATTTAAGAAGTAAAACAAAAGTTGAAGAACACGAGGATTTTAAAGGAACCCTTGAAGAACTTGGAATGTGGTCTTTTGATGGCTCGTCTACAAGACAAGCCGAAGGAGGGTCTTCCGATTGTTTGTTAAAACCCGTAGCAATCTACCCTGACCCTGCTCGTATCAACGGATACTTGGTAATGACGGAAGTCTTAAACGCCGACGGTACTCCACATGTTTCAAATGGTAGAGCCACAATTGATGATGATGACAATGATTTCTGGTTTGGTTTTGAGCAAGAATATTTCATCATGGATACAAAAACACAACTTCCATTAGGATTTCCAGTAGGTGGTTATCCAGGACCTCAAGGTATGTACTACTGCTCGGTCGGTGGTAAAAACACATGGGGTAGGGATTTGGTTGAAAGGCATGCAGATTTGTGTATTGATGCCGGTCTTAATTTTGAAGGAATCAACCAAGAAGTTGCTGCCGGTCAATGG
>CAZTLZ010000019.1:0-29824 GCA_964614665.1 uncultured Maribacter sp. | reverse complement strand
GCGACCAACAACACCTATTATGGTGCAAAAGAGGATGCTGAGGCCCATGATATTCTATTGTGCGTGAAAGATGGTGAAAAGCAAGCTACACCCATAGGTAGAGGGCGAGGTTATCGCTATGGATTACCAAATCAAGAATACTATTTCAAGTCTCAAGACGAAATGAAGGGTTTGTTCAAAGACCTTCCGGAAACGATTCTGAACGTTCAGGAAGTTCTTGATAAAGTTGAACCCTATGAACTTGCACGTGATGTATTGTTGCCCAAGTTTGATATTCCCCAAGAATTCAAAGTTGCGGAAGATGCCGACGGTGGTAACCGAGGTGAAAATGAGTATTTGCGGCACATTACCTATGAGGGTGCTAAAAAGCGTTATGAAGAGATTACACCTGAGATTACCGAACGCATCGATTTTGAGTTAAAAACAATTGAAAATTCAGGGTACCCGGGTTATTTCTTGATTACAGAGGATTTCATTCGTGAAGCGCGAAATATGAATGTTTCCGTGGGGCCAGGTAGAGGTTCTGCGGCGGGTTCGGTGGTCGCTTATTGTTTAACGATAACCAACATCGACCCACTTAAGTATGATCTGCTTTTTGAGCGTTTCTTGAATCCGGATAGGATTTCAATGCCGGATATCGATATAGATTTTGATGATGAAGGTCGGGGTCGCGTGATGGAATATGTTATCAATAAATACGGTGCCAACCAAGTAGCCCAGATTATTACATATGGAACAATGGCGGCAAAATCTTCTATTCGGGATACGGCCCGAGTGTTGGATCTGCCCTTAGGAGATGCAGACCGCATTGCAAAGCTGATTCCGACCATGTCCAAATTAGGTAAGATTTTTGGCAAGTCGGACGCAGAGTTAAAGAAACAGTTCCGTTCAGATGATTTGGAGAAAGTAAATCAGCTTTTAAATATCTCCGAAGGTGATGATTTAGAAGGGCAGACCTTGAAAATGGCGAGAACCCTAGAGGGTTCTGTTCGAAATACGGGAATTCATGCTTGTGGTGTAATCATTACTCCTGATGATATCACCAATTTTGTTCCTGTTGCTACTGCGAAAGATTCAGATTTATATGTGACCCAATTCGATAACTCGGTCGTTGAAAGTGCGGGATTGTTGAAAATGGATTTCTTGGGATTAAAAACATTGACCTTAATAAAGGATACGGTCAAAATAGTAAAAGCCAAACACGGCATTGAACTAGTACCCGATGATTTTCCGTTGGATGATGAAGAAACGTATGAACTCTTTCAGAGAGGAGAGACGGTTGGCATATTCCAATATGAATCCCTGGGAATGCAAAAACATATGAAGGATTTAAAACCTTCAGTTTTTGACGATTTGATTGCAATGAATGCCTTGTATCGCCCGGGCCCGATGGAATATATCCCGGATTTCATTCAGCGTAAAAACGGAATGGCGGAAATCAAGTATGACCTTCCAGATATGGAAGAATACTTGAAAGAGACCTATGGCATTACAGTTTATCAAGAACAGGTGATGCTACTTTCGCAGAAATTGGCTGGTTTCTCAAAAGGTGAAGCAGATGTGCTTCGAAAAGCCATGGGGAAAAAGATATTTTCGGTACTGCAGGAGATGAAGCCCAAATTTTTGGAAGGAGGTGGAGCAAATGGACACCCGACGGAGACCTTGGAAAAAATCTGGAAAGATTGGGAAGCTTTTGCAGCCTATGCTTTCAATAAAAGTCACTCCACTTGCTACGCCTATATTGCCTATCAAACGGCTTATTTAAAAGCACATTACCCCGCTGAATATATGGCTGCGGTATTGAGCAACAATATGAATGACATCAAGCAGGTGACCTTCTTTATGGAAGAGTGTAAGCGAATGGGGCTTGAAGTTCTGGGCCCCGATGTCAATGAATCGTATTATAAGTTCGCGGTAAATAAGGAAGGGGCAGTTCGTTTTGGAATGGGTGCTATCAAAGGTGTAGGGCGTTCAGCCGTAGAGACCATTGTAGAGCATCGTAAAAAAGATGGCAATTATACCTCTGTTTTTGATTTGGCCAAACGTGTTGATTTGAGAGCTGCCAATAAAAAGGCCTTTGAGAATTTAGCAGTTGCCGGTGGATTTGATTCCTTCGGAACAACGCATCGCGCACAATACTTTCATACGGAGGGGGATAGTATTACCTTTTTGGAAAAAGTCATCAAGTCAGCTGCGAAATATCAGGAAAACAAGAATTCAAGCCAAATGGATATGTTTGGGGGAATTAGCGAAGCACAGATTCCAGAACCTGAAGTGCCACCATGCGAAGAATGGGGTACCATGGAAAAACTTCGAAGAGAAAAAGAAGTAGTGGGCATTTATATCTCCGGACACCCATTGGATGATTTTAAAACTGAAATCAGTGCTTTTTGTAATGCCAGTGTTTCTTATGTCAATGATTTAGAGAGTTATGTGAATAGAGAACTTTCCATTGCGGGAGTCATTACTGATGTGCAACATCGTATTTCAAAAAACGGTAAGGGTTGGGCCGCATTTACAATGGAAGATTATACCGACTCTTTTGAGTTTCGCATTTTTGGGGAGGAGTATTTAAAGTTCAGGCACTTTTTGATGATCAATTCTTTTGCCTATGTGAAAATTTTCGTTCGTGACGGTTGGGTGAATCGTGAGACGGGCAAAAAGGGCGACCCTCGAATGCAATATAATAGTTTTATGCTACTACAGGAAGTGATGGAAACCTATGCCAAGAAGTTGACCATTAAATTGAACATCGCGAATTTGAAAGAAGAGCGTGTACGGTATTTGAAAGACACATTGATTTCCCATCAAGGAAAACACCCCCTAAATTTTGTAGTGTACGAAATGGAGGAGGAGATAAAAGTGAACCTATCCAGCAGAAAGCAAAAAGTGCAAATTTCAAGTGAGTTACTGCATCAATTAGAAGAAAACGAAGTGCATTATAAATTGAATTGAATAGAGTAAAAGCAAATAAATTACCTTGATGGTGCAATAGCCAAAACGAATAAAACGTTAGTAAGGAAACAGAGCAATATTTGACTAACTTTGCGTAATAATAAAATAAATCAAACATGGCATTAGAAATAACAGATGCTACTTTTGACGAAGTAGTATTAAAAAGCGATAAACCAGTAGTAGTAGACTTTTGGGCGGCTTGGTGCGGACCTTGTAGAATGGTAGGACCCATTATTGATGAGGTAAGTAGTGAATATGAAGGTAAGGCAGTAGTAGGTAAGGTAGATGTTGATGCAAACCAAGAATTTGCGGCCAAATATGGTGTTCGTAATATACCTACGGTATTGGTATTTAAAGGTGGCGAGATCGTAAACAGACAAGTAGGAGTTTCTCCTAAGAAGGTCTATACGGATGCTATTGACGCGGCACTTTAGTATATTAGAATTTGAAGATAAAAGGTTCGGCAATTGCCGAACCTTTTTTGTTTTATCTTAGTTGTATGAATCTGCAATCCGAATTAAACGAAGCCTCGCTATTCCAGAATCTTGAGTTATTGGCCAATCAGGTGGTAGAAGGGTTTATTAGTGGAATTCATAAAAGCCCGTTTCATGGCTTCTCGGCTGAGTTTGCCGAGCATAAGATCTACAATACAGGCGAAAGTACCAAGCACATTGATTGGAAGCTCTTTGCAAAGACCGATAAATTATACACAAAAAGGTACGAAGAGGAAACCAATCTCAGATGCCATATGATTTTAGATAGTTCGGCGTCGATGTACTATCCCGAAGTAAAGAAATTGGCAGTCAATAATCTGAATAAAATAGGGTTTGGCGTCTTGTCGATAGCCGCTTTGATGAATATTTTAAAGAGACAGCGAGATGCTGTTGGTTTAAGTGTTTTTTCAGATGACTATAATTATTATTCCCCAGAAAAAGGTAGTGAGAGGCACCATCAGATGCTTTTGGCCAAATTAGGTGAAATAAGCATTCAGGCCGCACCGGCAAAAGAAACCAATACCTACACTCATTTGCATTTGATTGCTGAAAAAATCAAACGTAGAAGTTTGATCTTCCTTTTTACCGATATGTTTCAAACGGCTACGGATGATGAAAAGTTATTCGATGCCCTCAGACATTTGAAGTATAATAAACATGAAGTGGTATTATTTCATTTAATCGATAAAACTACCGAGCAGCAGTTTGATTTTGAAAATACTCCAAAACGCTTTGTAGATGTGGAAACTGGCGAGCATATTGATTTATACGCTGATAATATCAAAGAGGCCTATGAAAATGGTGTGTCGGAATACTTCGATGCGTTAAAATTGAAATGTGGGCAGTACAAAATCAAATATGTTGATGTTGACATACGGTCACATTTCTCAAAGGTGTTGAATACCTATCTGGTAGAACGACAGAAATTTCTATAAAGCACTTTTATTTTTAAGTAAAATTGTTTGTGCAATTCAATAAGCAACGTATATTTGCAGTCGCTTTAATAAAGCATTTGAACAAGATTTGAATCTAGCTGTTGCTAGGGTTCGCTAAAGGTGAATAAAATCATTGGTCTGGTAGTTCAGTTGGTTAGAATACCTGCCTGTCACGCAGGGGGTCGCGGGTTCGAGTCCCGTCCAGACCGCTCAATAAACATTGGCCTCCGAGAAACCGGGGGCCTTTGTCGTTTTAAAAATTGCAGACTTTTTGACTAAAGGGGTTTATTTAGCATTTATTAACACAAATGGACTTAAAATTTATTCAAAAGCGCATACATTTCCACTTTTAGGTCTATTTCGCTTTGTAGGTCTCTATAAAGTTTCAGTTGTAATTGAAAAGCTTATTGAAAATTTTTTCCGATTTCTCATAGAATTGGTCGCGGAGGAAACCCCGTTGCACTTTTCTACCGTGCATCTCCACTTCCGAAGCCTTATATCTTGATGCAGGGGAAAGGCTAAAGGTATTGGTCACATCTTTTCGGCTGACGATGATATGGATATGGGATTGGTTGCCTTCCTTCTTCATCCCCGCCACAATCATTTTACCCTTGATTTTATTGGAAGCGGTTTCTTCCAGCTTCTTGATTTCAGCTTGTAGTTTTGTGATGTCCGCTTCCAATTCTCCACGGCTAACTTTTCGGATATCATTCTCCATTTTGGCGATTCGTTTTCGGTAGGGGGCGTTTTCCAAGACCTCTTTTTCAAAGCCGCGATAGGTGCGTTCATGTTCTATTTTGGCTTAGTATTTTATTTGGTCAACGCTCACAGGTTTATCACGATAAAAGGATTTCGCATATTCCTTCATCGGTTCTCTTGTATATGCTTTTAGGACTTCGGGATTGCCAGCTGTCTTTTTAAGTTCTCGTTGGCTTGGGCTTACCACGATGGAATAGAATTTGGGTTCCTTTCAGTTTAGCAGTATTGGCATCGATTTCCGAAACGACTTTATCAAGGGAAATCCTGGCCTCGGTCTGGTAAAAAAAATGTTCTTGGCGTTCGTGCTCCAAGCCCTCGTTTTCCTTTTCCGAAACGATTGCTGACCGGTTCGATTTGATTCAGAACATACTGTAGGCGTTCTTATTCCTTTTTGTTGATTCTGTACGATTTCATGATTTATGTTTTTGGATTACTTCCCATAGTGCCGTCCGCTGCCACCCTTTTTTTGATGCTGTACCCGCTACAATGTCCGGACTTGGTAAGGCGTATAAATAAGAGGGAGCGTAGCAAGCTTGGTTTATGCCGTCGTCCAAGAACGGATGTTGTTATTTTGCTATCTAAAAATGGGTAATAGTGGCGGTACGGGAGTGTGACAAAGACCTATAGTGAAGAGTACCGACTTAACGGGAAACGGGACAACGTATAATTTCTTAAATTTTGATGACTTGAATCTAAGTCTTGTTGGCGAAAGATGAATAAAAAAGCTATTTCAATTAATGTTTTCAATAATAGTAGCATACCCCATTCCCACACCAACACACATAGTTGCTAATCCATATTTTCCACCAGAACGAACCAATTCGTTTGTAGCTGCCTGAAGGATTCTTGTGCCCGACATTCCCAAAGGATGACCAATGGCAATTGCCCCACCGTTCGGATTGATTCTTGGATCATCATCTGCCAGACCCAATTCGCGTGTACAAGCCAAAGCCTGTGCCGAAAAGGCCTCGTTGAATTCCATGACCTCCATATTACTAAGTTCTAGACCCGCTTTCATTAGTGCTTTTTTAGTTGCATACACTGGGCCTATGCCCATAATTTTGGGCTCCACGCCAACCACTGCTGAGGTAATAATTCTAGCCTTTGGAGTCAAATTATATTTTTTCAAGGCGTTTTCAGAAACAACTAACATGGCCGCGGCACCGTCATTTAAACCGGATGCGTTGCCAGCTGTAACCGTGCCGTCCTTTTTGAAAACCGTTCTTAGGGTAGCCAACTTTTCTAAGGTCGTAGTTGGTCTTATGAATTCATCTTGGTCAACAATAATAGGTTCGCCTTTTCGCTGTGGGATTTCCACTGGACAAATCTCTTCCGCCAAAATTCCATTCTCTTGTGCTTTAGTAGCTTTCATTTGAGAGTTATACGCAAATAAATCTTGATCTGCACGACTGATGTTGAATTTTTCAGCCAGATTTTCGGCGGTAATTCCCATAGCATCCGTGCCATACATTTCGTGTAGTTTCTTGTTGGTAAAACGCCATCCAAAACTGGAATCCTCCATTTTGGAATCGTTGCCATATGCTACAGACGGTTTTGAAATTACAAGAGGTCCACGTGACATGTGTTCCATCCCACCGGATATGAAAACATCGCCATCCCCTGCTTTAATTGCTCGATTCGCATGGATTACCGCAGACATACCTGAAGAGCATAATCTATTGACCGTCTCCCCTGGAACGGAATAGGGCAGGCCAGCTAAAAGCAAAGCCATACGGGCTACATTTCTATTATCTTCCCCGGCCTGATTATGACATCCTAAAATGACATCATCAATGGCTTCTTTAGGTAAATTCGAATATTTTTCAAGTAGGGTTTTTATAGGAATCGCAGCCAAATCATCTGCTCTAACAGGTGCTAAGGCTCCTCTAAAACTTCCTATGGGAGTTCTAATTGCGTCAACAATAAATGTATCCTTCATATTATCTCTAATCTAATTTCTCTACAAACTTAGCTTCGGTTTTTTGGCGGACTTCCTCCAAAGAACTTCCAGGTAATATTTCTACAAGGGTCAATACGCCTTTAATAAATTCAAAGACCGCTAATTCGGTAATCAGCACATCCACACAACAATAATCCGTAATGGGCAGGTTGCATTTCTCTACCACTTTAGAAGCACCTTCCTTATCGGTATGCCTTAAAGTAATTATTAACTTTTTTGCCCCAGATGCCAAATCCATCGCGCCACCAACGCCCAAAAGTGGTTTCCCCGGAACGGTCCAGTTCGCTAAATTTCCTTGCGCATCAACTTCTAAACCGCCCATGATGGCAACATCTATATGGCCGCCACGAATCATCGCAAAGCTATCGGCACTATCAAAATAACTACTTCCTAGTAAAGCGGTTACAGGTACTTTACCTGCATTTACGGGATAAAACATGGCACCACCGCCGTCCTTTGGTTCAGGTCCTACGCCCAACATACCATTTTCAGTATGTAAAATAATACCATTTTCCGGTTTTATTAAATCAGCTACTAAAGTTGGAATTCCTATGCCTAAATTTACAACATCGCCCTTTTGCAACTCTTTGAAAGCGCGTTTGGCCATATTCATCCGTTTTTCATCTATCACTTTAGAAGACCCAACAGATGCAGAGGAGCCTAAATCTTCTTCAGTGAGTTTTCGTTCTACCAAGTAATCTATAAAACAGCCAGGCGTATGGACTTCGTTAGGTTCTATTTCGCCAACCGGTACGATTTCTTGAACTTCCGCAACTACAATATCGGCAGCTGTAGCCATGGCTCTGTTAAAATTTTGTTCGGTCATTCGGTATTGTAAATTACCTGCAGTATCAGCCTTCCAGGCCCTTACAATAGCTATATTTCCTCGAATACCTTCAATAAAAACCTGCTCCTTGTCGTTCAGCATTTTGGTTTCCCTGTCTTTGGCAATCAAAGTGCCTGCCGAAGTTGGCGTATAAAAACCGCCAATACCTGCGCCACCGGCACGTATGGCCTCAGCCAAGGTTCCTTGTGGAAGTAACTCATACTCCACACGACCTTCTTGCGCGGCAAGCACCGCTTCTTTGTTCGATGTAAAAAATGAGCCGATCATTTTTTTTAGCTGTCCATTATTTAACAAGCGACCACCGCCCATATTGGGTTCTCCAACATTGTTGGCAATAAAAGTCAGTTCCTTGGTTGGGGTTTTGGCCAGTTCATGAACAATATTCACAGGGTTACCGGTCATGCCGAAACCTCCGCTTAGAATAACATCTCCATCCTTTACCAGTTTAGCAGCTTCTACTGCAGTTATTACAGGTACATTTTTCATATCTTTCTACTAAAAATCATAGGTTTCAAAAGGCAGTCCCACATAGTTCTCAGCGATGGTGGTCTTATAGGCTTTTGACATCTTCAAATAGTTGAACTTTGCTTTTTGTAACTTATAAGTGTACGATTCATGCTCATCTTGCTTATGAAAGAGTGTGGTCATGAAATTAGAGAAGTCCTGCGCCCTCCAAATTCTTCGTAACGCCATTTGGGTATAGTTCTCTAGATTTTCGGTGGAATTGTTTTTATAGAATCCTACCAGACCATCTACCAAATGTTTTACATCGGCGACTGCCAAATTCAACCCCTTGCCACCTGTTGGAGGAACAATATGTGCAGCATCACCCGCCAAAAACAAGCGCCCCGAGCTTAAATTATCAATCATATGGCTGCGCATTGGTGTAATACTTTTGTCGAATATAGGGCCAGATTCTAATTCCCATCCTTCTGTGCCCAAACGAATGGAAAGTTCGTCCCAAATACGGTCATCGGACCAATTATCGGTCGAATCATTGTTATCGACTTGCACATATAATCTGCTCACGGTTTCCGAACGTAAGCTATGAAGAGCAAATCCGTTTTTATGGTATGCGTAAATCAATTCATCTGTCGAGGGAGCCACATTCGCCAAAATACCAAGCCAACTAAAGGGATAGGTAATATCATAAGATCGGTAACTATCTTTGGGCATTGTCTTTCTGCCGATACCATGAAAACCATCGCAGGCGGCAACAAAATCACATTCTAAAATACCATCTTCTCCATCATGTGTAAAATGGACTTTCGGGTTTTCGGTATCAAAATCTACTATCTCCGTCGCCCCAGCTTCAAAATAAAGCTCCTCGCCATCGCCCAACCAAGCGTCTGTCAGGTCTTTAACGACTTCCTGTTGGCCATATATCGTGATTTTTCTTCCCCCGGTCAGCTCTGAAAATGGAATATGAACTCGTTCAGAATCAAAACTCAAATACACCCCATCATGCTCAATACCTTCTTTTTGCATACGGTCGCCCAACCCCATATCATTCATAATATCTACGGTATTCTGTTCGAGCAGGCCCGCGCGAACCCGACCTTCAACGTACTCCCTACTACGAAGTTCTAAGATTACGGATGAAATTCCGTTTCTTTTTAACCAATGGGCCAGGGTCAATCCTGCCGGACCTGCTCCTATAATTCCTACCTGGGTTTTAATCTTTTTCATGTGAACTAGATTAATATTTGATATTATTCTCTTTAAATACTTCTTCGGCGGAATGCATAGCATCGTTCGCCGCAGGTAATCCGCAATAAATACCTGACTGTAAAATGATTTCTTTTATTTCGGTTACCGTAACCCCATTATTGAAAGCCGCTTTTACATGCATTTTGAATTCTGCTTTTTTATTTACAGGAATTAGCATTGCAAGTGTGATTAAACTTCTTTGATGTTTTGTCAACCCAGGTCTTGTCCATATTTCTCCCCATGCATAGTGCGAGATGAATTCTTGAAAATCAGTATTGAATTTGTTTTTATTGCTACTCGCTCGGTCTACATGCGCATCGCCCAAAACGGTTCTTCGTACATGCATACCTCTATCAAAGGTTTTTTCTCCTACAATAAAATCAATCAATATTTCGGCATAATCTGATGGTAACTCAGTACTTGGTAAATGCCGAGCATGGAATACCTTTAGTTTTGCATTCGGTATTAACTGTTGCATTCTTTCGGCCTGGGCCACAGTGGTCACTTCGTCTTCATCTCCTGTTATGATTAAAGTCTCAACCGAAACTTTATTTGTAGTCTCCCTAAAATCCGCATCACGTACCACAGCACAACAAGCTGTGTAGCCTTCGGTTCTATTATTCAAAAAGAGTTGGGTCATTTTCGCTACACGGGATGGATTATTCTTTCTATAAGCATCAGTAAACCATTTCTCCATGGTGCCCTCAACGATGCTTTGCATACCGTGTTCATTGATGGTTTTTATTCGCTCGTTCCAACCTTCTACCGTTCCAATTTTAGAATCGGTATTGCTGATAATCAACTTGCGCAATCGTTTCGGATGATTGATGCCCAGCCATTGCCCGATGAGTCCACCCATTGACAATCCACAGAAATAAACTTTATCAATGTTCAGTTCGTCCAAGAGTGAAATAACATCCTTTCCCAACAACTCAACATCATAATGCCCTTCAGTCAATTCACTTTGCCCGTGTCCGCGGGTATCGTATTGCAATACCCTGAAATACGGCAGTAAATAGGGAACCAATTCGTCCCACATTGCCATGGTAGCCCCCAAGGAGTTGGAGAACATCAAAACGGGGCTATTGGGTGTGCCTTGTATTTTATAATTGGTTTTCATGTCTTTATGAATAGGTTTTTAGTAGATTTTCAACCCAAACGATGCTGTTGCCAATCGCGTTTTTCGGTTGAAACAATTCGTCGATGTTTTCTAACTTCGGATGCATTTCGAGTACGACTTCCTTTAAATGTTTTTTCTGTTGAATGGCTACGGCACATGCCTTTTTAACTGCCTCATGCGCTTGCATTTTCCCTAGGGATTTTGATAATTGAAAAGATACTTTCTCGGCATAGATTAGTCCGTTTGTAGTTTCCATATTGCGAAGCATCCGTTCTTTATCGACCTCTAAATTCGTGATTAAATCGAGTGCCTTTTCCAAAGAACCAGCGGTCAAATTCATCAATTGCGAAAGGGTTTCCCATTCGGCATGCCAAAGGCCGGCAGAACGTTCATGCTCTTGAGGCATTACAGATAGCATAGTAGAAACTAAGTGTGGAGTACGGGCGGCATTACTTAAAATAAGGGCACAACCAACAGGGTTTCGTTTGTGTGGCATGGTACTAGAACCTCCTTTACCTTCGGCCTTTCCTTCAAAAACTTCGGCGACCTCGGTCTGCATTAAAAGTGAAACATCTTTGGCTATTTTTCCCAACGAACCTGATAAGATTCCCAGAGCAGCGCCAAATTCAGCCAAAGAATCGCGCTGCGATTGCCAGGGAAACGAAGACGATAATCCAAGTTTTTCAGCAAAGACCGACTGTACTTCTTCGGTAATGTTGGTATTGCCACTACCCACAGCACCACCTAGCTGAATGCATAAAAGGCGACTTTTCAAATCTACAAGTCTGATTTTGCTGCGCGTAATACTTTCTAACCATCCGGCAGTTTTAAGACCAAAGGTCATAGGCTTTGCCTGTTGTAATAAGGTTCTGCCCATCATTAGGGTATGCTGATGTTTTTTCGTCAAGGCAATCAAAGCAGCTTCTAAGCTGTTTGTTTTTTCCTCAATCCAAACAATATATTCTTTGCTTGTGAGAATAGTGGCAGTATCGATAATATCTTGACTGGTAGCTCCAAAATGCACATATTTGGACGCCTCAAAATCTCGATTTTTGATGACCTTGGTCAATTGCTTTACCAAGGGTATGGCTACATTACCACCCAAAACCACATCATTCTTCAGAGCATTGATATCAATGGCATCTACTACACAACAAGCAGCTATTGTTTTTGCCGCGGTCAAGGGAATAATCCCCGCTTCAGCCTGTGCTGTAGCTAAGGCCGATTCCACCTGTAAAAGCTTTGCAACGGCTTCCCGACCCGAAAAAAGTTCAGACAGCTCGCTTGCATAAAATGTTTCAGAATATAGGGCCATTTACCTGTATTAAACTATATGTCAAAAAAGACCGTTTCTTGGTCACCTTGCATATGAATATCAAAATTATATCTGGATCCTCTTTTTTCGGCAATCAAGGTATTTCTTCGATTTTCAGCTACAGAACTTAATACTTCATCCGTGTCATTCAAATTTGCTTCATCGGAAAAATAAATGCGCGTATAGGAATGTAACAATTGGCCACGCATAAATATGATTACATGTATAAAAGGTGCTTGCCCGTTTACCGATTTCGGTTTTATGGTCTTGAAGAAGAACCGGTTTTGCGCATCGGTTCCGGTTCCAAATCTACCGTATAATTTGTGTTCGCCATCATCTTGCCATAGTTCCACAAGGGCATCATCTATGGAGTTTCCTTGGCCATCATATACAGTGCCCCTAATTTCAATTGAGTCTTGGTCTTCCAAATCGAAAACCATATCGTTACCCACCAACGATTTGAAATCATAGCCATATTGGGTAGGGATTAGACCATAGGCAAAATAAGGACCGATTGTTTGTGATGGGGTTTGCAGTATTTTCTTGTCCATAGTTTTCGATTTATAAGTTTTCAAAAGGTGTGGCATTATGTCCTCGTAACACAATATCAAAGCGATAGCCCAGAGCAAAGTCAGGTTCCGTTATATCATAATCAAAGGTTGAAACCAACAGTTCCCTACCTTTTAAGGGTATCGATTGAAACATAGGGTCTTTATCGCACAAGGGGTCACCCGGAAAATACATCTGAGTAATCAATCGACTCGCAATATCACCGCCAAAAAGCGAAAAATGAATATGGTTGGGTCGCCATGCATTAGGGTGGTTGCTCCACGGATAGGCTCCAGGCTTGATGGTATAGAATTTATAATTGCCATCGGCATCCGTCATGCAACGACCGGTGCCCAAAAAATTAGGGTCCAATGGGGCATTGTGTTGATCTACCTTATGTACATATCTACCCGCAGCATTTGCTTGCCAAACCTCAAGTAGGGTATGCGGAATTGGAGAACCTTTTTCATTTGTTACCTTACCATGTACCACAATACGTTCGCCGATAGGCTCTCCATTTTTAATGGCATTTTTGGTAAGATCATGGTCCAAAGACCCCAATTTGAAATCTTTGAATAAGGGTCCGGTCAACTTTATTTCTGATTTTTTCGGAACTACCAACGCTTTGGTCGGTGCCCGAAGTATCGTCGATTTATATCCTTCGTATAAATAGGCCGGCTGAATTTCCCGGTCAAACCTTGCATGGACTGTATCACTCATGACAAACTATTTTCGGTTATACGGTCGAAATTAGGTACATCTCTAAAGAAACTTTTGGACAATTTCTTAATTTTATTGTACTTTTTAAACATTAAAATTGTTATATTAATAGAATATATTTATATATATCTGTTAATTAGATTATTATATAATAATTATTTAATTTAACACATGAATAAAATACACATTCATGAAGAGCATTTTACGGTTTCAAGGGCTTTATGGGGACAAGCAACTACCTTTTGTAAGCGATTTCATTCATTTAGAACCATTACAAGACCGCAGTAAAATTTATTCGTGGGAGATCGAGGAACACTTTCACACCGATTTGATACAGCTCTTCGTTATTGAATTAGGTAGTGGCACGCTATTTTCAGAAGGAAAAAGTATTACCCTAAAAGCTCCTTGTATCGTAACAGTTCCTGCCAATGTTTTGCATGGATTTCATTTTGAGCCTAAAATTACGGGCGATGTCATCACGCTCTCGAAGTCCTTTTTTGAGTCACTATTAAACGAAAAACTCCACGTTAAAAAGGAGGTCAATCGACTTTCTTACTTGAACTTCGAAAACAAACCCGAGGTCTTTACCGACTTTTTGAATTGGAAAACTAAAATACAACAGGAAATCTTTGCGGAGGCACCGGAAAACTCATTGGTGTTAAAACTATATTTTGAATTATTTTATCTAGAACTGTACCGCTCCACCTTGTTAAGTACTACGGAGGCACTTATAACCAAAAATCGAAACTTGGCCTATTTTCAACAATTTCAAGCCCTTATTCGAAAGCATGCCCAAGACCTACCTAGCATCAAAGTATTCGCCAAAACTTTGGGGATTACCCAAACTCACCTCAACCGTGTTTGCCATATTGTGGCCGGTAAATCTGCCCTAAAAGTAGTACACGAATTTACCTTAAGTGAAGCAAAAAAATATTTATTGAATACATCTTACTCCATTGCTGAAGTGGCCTATTTTCTAAATTTCAATGACCCAGCTTATTTTAGTCGCTTGTTTAAAAAACGTGTTGGAGTAGCACCTGGGGAGTTTCGTAGAGGCTGAGTATTTGGTTGTTATTATGAAACCTCTTTTGACGAAATATAATAGGTAACAATTCCCGCTAACAAAGCGGGTATGGCGAAAATCATAAAATTTGTCGACATACTAAGGCCCATACCTACTAAGACACCTCCTAGTGCGGGGCCTAAAACACCACCAAGTCTACCAGCGCCAATAGCCCAACCTACTCCAGTTGTTCGGAATTCGGTGGGGTACATTCTTGCCGCTACCGCGTATAACCCCACAAAACCACCTTGTATGGTAAAACCTAATAAACCAAATACGAATAGCAGCCAATCAGAACCTATGAACACTTTGAATATGGCCATCAATATCGCAGTGACAATCAAAAAGACAGCTATTGTTTTTTTCAAGCCTACTTTTGATGATACATAGCCTTGAATCAAAATTCCAACGAAGGCACCTAAATTAAATACAGTGCCGGCATAGATCGCCAACTTAATTGAAAGACCTGCATCAGTAGCTAATTTCGGAATCCAGCTTAATAGGAAATATAAACATCCAAAGGCAAAAAAGAGGGCGGCCCATAATTGTAAAGTGGCCAATTTATAATCTTTTGATAATAACTGTTTTACCGGAATTCCCGAAGCTTTCGATGCTTTTTCAGGTAGCGTTTGAACGGTTTTCGACTTCATCTTTTTGAGAATATCGTTTGCTTTTTCTAATGCCAGCTTGGGCTGCTTTTTAAGATAAAAATCAATGGACTCGGACAGGAAAAAATAAATCAAGGGTATGGTAGCGAAGGAAGCGATACCTGCAATTTTGAACATCAATTGCCATCCGCTGGTAGGTACTACGGTTGCAGCAATATAACCTGCGGTAATGGCACCTATTGGGTAACCGGCAAGTACAAAACTTACCCAAAAATCTTTGGTTTTATTGGGCGAATACTCCGCGGTCAGTGCAGCCGTGCTTGCCAGCATACTACCGATACCCAATCCGCTCAAAAAACGTAGCATAATCAATTGTAAAACGCTCTCGGCATATCCTGTCGAAAAAATGCTGATACCCATTAATAAGGCACTGATCAGTATCATTTTCTTCCGACCGATATGGTCCGCATAGGGTGCGAGTAATAAAGCGCCTAAGGCCATTCCCGCAAGTCCTGCGCTAAAAACAATACCTAGTGCTTCTGGTCCAATATCCCAAGATTCAGCTATTGCAGGTGCGCAATAAGAGATGACCAGTACATCCATGCCGTCAAGTATGTTCATCAAAAAACAAATGAAAATGGTTGCATATTGCAATCTAGATATGACTAATCCATCTACCGATAGACTTGGTTTATTTGACATAAAATTATTTGGTCTTTTAGTTCAAGGTAACTCGCGGTGGTGATGAACAACAAAATTATTTAAATCGGCATTTTTCATTGCTACCAAGATAATCCCTTAAATGTTAACAATTAGAATACAAAATGGTATAATTTTTTTCAAATTCATCAAAAAAGATTGATTATGAATAGTTACGGCCTAAATATGATTCCCTAAAACTCTTTTAATTTATGACTTTTGTCATATTATGGTATTAGAAATAGCAACTTTTGATATTAAAAAGAGTCAAACCGAAGAATTTAAGGCTTCTTGCGAAAAAGCCAAATTGATAGTTTCACAATCCAAAGGTTTCAAAGGATTGGAGTTTAACCAATGTATGGAAACACCTAACAAGTTTGTGTTGATGATTTCTTGGGAGACTTTGGAAGACCATATCGTCGGATTTCGAGAATCTGAATTATTCAAAGAATGGCGAGCAATATTATCTCCCTATTTTAATTCTCCCCCAATTGCTGAACATTATGAAAACTATATTAGTCATAACATATAAGTACTAAGAAATGAAAAAAATAATTAAAGAAGGCATAGCACTTTTTGAAGCTGAATCTAATGACAAAAAAGTAAGGGATATCGTCGAAAATCTATTGGATGAAATCAAGGCGGATGGCGATGCTGCAGTTCGGAAGTTCTCGGAAAAATTCGATAAGTGGTCACCTGAAAGTTTTCGACTTTCTGAAAAAGAGATTCAAGAAATTGTAGCAAGCGTTCCTGACCAAGTCATCGAAGATATAAAGTTCGCGCAGACGCAAATTCGAAATTTTGCCACACACCAAAAAAACTCGATGAAGAATATTGAGGTTGAAACCCTTCCCGGTGTTTTTCTGGGTCATCGTAACGTTCCCGTGAACAATGTGGGTTGCTACATTCCCGGGGGGCGTTATCCTATGGTCGCCTCTGCTCACATGAGTGTTTTAACTGCAAAAGTTGCCGGGGTAAAAAGAGTTATTGCATGTACACCGCCAATAAATGGTGAAATTCCTGCTGCGACAGTAACTGCAATGCATATGGCAGGTGCTGATGAAATATATCTTTTGGGTGGCGTTCAGGCTATTGCGGCCATGGCTTTGGGTACAGAAACCATCAAACCCGTTGACATGATAGCCGGCCCTGGAAATTCATATGTTGCAGAAGCTAAAAGACAATTATTCGGCAAAATTGGTATCGACCTTTTGGCTGGGCCAACGGAGACTTTAGTTATCGCCGATGAAACCAGTGATGCCGAAATCTGTGCCACCGACTTATTAGGTCAAGCAGAACATGGACCGACTTCGCCTGCTATTTTGTTAACCAATTCAGAAGAATTAGCTACGGCAACTTTAAAAGAAATAGAAAAGCAATTGGAGACTTTACCTACCGCTGATATAGCTCGTGTATCATGGAAGGATTACGGACAGGTTATATTGGTAGATAGCGTAGATGAGATGGTTGAAGAAGCGGATAGAATTGCCAGTGAGCATGTTCAAGTTATGACTAAAGACCCTCGATACTTCTTAGAAAATATGACCAATTATGGTGCTTTGTTCCTCGGAAAATATACCAACGTAGCCTATGGCGACAAAGTTATCGGCACAAACCACACCCTGCCAACCAAACATGGAGCAAAATTTACAGGTGGTCTTTGGGTTGGAAAATTTATGAAAACTTGTACCTTTCAGGAAGTCCGCACACCAGAGGCTAGTGCCATGGTGGGCGAGTATTGTTCGCGACTCTGTGCCATCGAAAATTTTTGGGGCCATAAGGAGCAAGCGGATATCCGGGTAAGAAGACATAAGAAATAGAGCATGCGTAAAACGGTTTTGGTAACAGGAGGTTCTGGCGAAATAGGGGCTGCTATTAGCAGGCAATTTGCATCTAACGGGTATGATGTTATCATTACCTATAATTCCAACTCCCAACGTGCTGAAAAAGTACTTTCTTCTCTTGAGAAAGGCAATCATATGGCTCTAAAGGCACCAACTACAGATGCGGAAAGTATCGGCTTGCTCATTGAAAAATTTAAGGAAGAATATAATGCGTTAGATGTTTTGGTGAACAATGCCGGCATAACGACCCCTGTGGCACATGACAATTTAGATGGACTTACCGATGAATGGATTGACAAGATTATGCAGACTAATTTTAGGGGGTCTTTTGCCATGGTAAGGGCTTTTAAAGATTTGCTCGAAAAATCCTCGGAAGAAACTGCCTTGATTGTCAATATTTCCTCCATTGCCGGAATTTTCGGTATTGGTAGTAACATTGCGTATTGCGCCTCAAAGGCGGCTCTCGATTCCATGACACGCTCTTTGGCTAGAGTCTTAGCTCCTAAAATAAGAGTGGTTTCTATTTCCCCCGGATTTGTGGAGGGAGAATATACGGCAGACATGGATCCAGCCTTTATTAAAAATCAAAAAGACAACACTCCACTGGGCAAATTCGCTATAGGACAAGATGTGGCAAATGCGGTTTTTTCCGTGGCCACGCAATTGACTTTTTCCACAGGAAATATCATTACCGTGGATGGAGGAAGACTTTTATAAAACTTAAAACGAAAATAACATGAAAATAGTAGACCTATCGGTAACCATTTCTGAAAAAATCAAAGAACCCTTACCCACTAAAATTGAATATGAAAATCACAAGGAAGGAGCAAAAAAAATAGGTGCGGCACTTTTTGGTGGAATGACCGACTGTTTTATAGATGGAAATGGGCCTGCTGGCGAACTATTAACTGTTACTAGCCATTGCGGTACCCATATCGATGCACCATACCACTACTTTCCTACTTGTGAAGGAAAGCCTTCACGTACTATAGACCAAATGCCATTGGATTGGTTTTTTCATGACGGAGTAGTCCTCGACTTTACCGACAAACCTGACGGTTATATGTTCGAGCCTGAAGACTTGATTCAAAAATTGAAGGACATCGACTATACCCTAAAACCTTTTGATATCGTCTTGATTCGTTGTGATGCTGACAAGAGAATTCACGATGATGATTTTGTAAAAATTCATGTAGGAGCTTCTGCAAAAGCCACCCATTGGCTAATTGACCAAGGGGTAAAGGTTATGGGTACCGATGGTTGGGGCTGGGATATTCCATTGAACATTCAGGCAGAAGATTATAAAAACAATCCAAGACCAGGTATTATATGGCAAGCGCATTATGTGGGGATTGAAAAAGAATACTGCCAAATAGAAAAATTGGCTAACTTAGAGCAATTGCCACCCTTTGGCTTTAAGGTTGCCTGTTTTCCTGCTAAAATTGAAGGTGCAAGTGCTGGATGGACAAGAGCGGTCGCAATCTTAGATTAGCACTTTCGGGTTCTGAATTATCAGATCTATGAGTAAGAAAAATGACATACCTGTCTTGAATGTTGATGAGATTACAAAATTTCATAAACGTTCCATTCCTTGGCTATTGGTTAACTCAACTTCAAAGCATGAGAACTACCATATTAATCGAGTCGAGGATATCAGTAATAAATCAAAATTTCAAGTACTACCCCATCGCAAAACCTTTCATGACTTTTTCTATTTAAGAAAAGGTAGTTCAAAGCGTAGCAAAGGCCTAGATGTCTATGAAATGACAGGCCCAGCTATATTTCTTCTTCCGTCTTATCAAATTACCGAACACAAAATGCTCACTGAAGATGCCGCTGGGTTTTATTGCCATTTTCATGATAAAATTTTCACTGGTCTAGAACAAAAGTATTTAAGTGAAAAATTTCCTTTTTTTCAGAGCCAATCCAACCCTATAATTGAAATCACTGGTAAAATTCAAGATGCTGTTGAATCTATTTTAGAGAGACTATTCTATCTGTATCGGAGTGATAAGGAATATAATGAAGGATTAGTTTCTCGGTATTTAATGACTCTATTCGAAGAAATTAATGTGGTTGCACCCAAAACTACTTCGTTGAGAAATAAAAAGGCAGATGCGCTTATTACCAAACGGTACAAACAGCTTTTAGCACAACATATTTACGAATATCAACATTTATCTGATTATGCCAACCTTCTACATGTAACCCCTAACTATTTAAATAAATGTGTAAAGACGGCGATCAATAAAACGGCCCAAGAATTGTTAAAGGAAATGCTTATTCTGGAAGCCAAAACATTAATCAAGCATTCCAATTTTAATGTTTCAGAGATTGCTGTAAAACTCTGCAATCAAACACCTAGCAACTTCGCCCGTTTCTTTAAAAAGCAGACCGGACTTACTCCCAAGGAATATTCTCAAAAGTATTGATTTAGAATAGCATTGTATGTTTTTTGATTCACGATTCGAATTATTATATCCGAATTTTGAACCATTCTAACTTGTCATAATCATAATTATCAAATTATAATATGACATTTATCATAGAATACAAACTAATTTGTATCAAATATGAAAATAACAATCAAATTAATTCTCGTACTTTTCTGTTTCTTTTTGAATAGCCAGATAAAGGCCCAAGAAACACCAATAAATGGCAATGTAACCGATGAATCTGGGGTTGCCCTTGGCGGTGCCAATGTAGTGGTAAAAGGAAAATCTATTGGAACTTCTACCGATTTTGACGGTAATTTCATTCTAGAAAATGTTGAGCTAGGAGAAGTATTGGTTTTCTCTTATACAGGGTTCCAAACTCAAGAAATTCTCGCGGCAACAAACATGATTGTATCCCTCATTCCAGGCAATGAACTGGACGAGGTGATAATTACCGGGGTTTTTGATCCCAGAACAAGAATGGAAGCTTCTGTTGCTATCTCAACTATGGGTGCCGCGGAGTTACAAAAAGTCGTTCCGACAAGTTCTGTTGATATGCTTAAAAACCTACCCGGAGTTTATGTAAATAGCTCCGCAGGTGAAATACAGAATTCAGTATATACTAGAGGTTTGAACAATCAAACATCTGGTAGAGGCGGTAATGGTTTTCGATATGTATCAATGCAAGAAGATGGTTTGCCAGTAATAGCAATTGCTGGAAATCTTTCGCCTGATGGCTATTTACGAGCTGATGCAACGATAAAAAGAATAGAAGCTGTTCGAGGAGGTACAGCATCTATTTTGGGCCCCAATGCGCCTGGTGGAATATTTAACTATGTATCCAAAGTTGGTGGGCCGGAGTTTGCCGGAGAATTTAGAGCAAGAACAGGTCTTGAAGGCGATGGAAAAAACCTGTTTCTAAGAGGTGATTTTAATGTCGGAGGAGCATTGAGTAAAGATAAAACCTGGCGTTATAATATAGGCGGTTTTTATCGAAACGCTGATGGCCCGAAAAACCCAGGGTATACCTTAAGCTACGGTGGTCAACTGAAAGCGAACATCGCTAAATTATATGATTCAGGTTCATTAAAAGTAACTTTTAAATACTTGAATGATAATACCGCACCATTCGAATTTACGCCGACTATTGGTTTTGAAAACCCTCAGGTTGCGCCAGGTTTTGACAATACGTCATCGTTGTTGATTCAGCCACAACAATTCACGATTCCAAGATCACAAACAAGTTTGGATAAAGACTTAGAATTCGATTCAGAGAATGTTTATGGTTTTGACGAATTGGCGATAGGTCTAAATTGGGAACAACGCTTTGGGGAAGGATGGAAGGTAGGAATTAATTCAAGATATTCCGCCAAAGACTTCCTTAGAAATTCTACGGCTGTTGTAAGTCCAATTCCAGTTTTTCAACAAGGGTTCCCGTTCTTCTGGTTCTTCTCAGGTAACGCTGTAAGGCCAGGCGATTATGAATTTTATAATACACAAACGGGCGAAAGTTATGGTTCTGTAAATCAAGGCCCTCCCTCTTTTGGTATGGGCCCACCAAGTTTTGATTTGACAAACAATGGCTTAAATCTGCCAGGGAGCAATGTACTTGAGAATCATGTGCTTTATAATCCTGGTATTTATTTTGAAACAGAAATGAATGATTTGGTTTCTCAAATTACCCTAAGTAAAAAACTCGAAAACATGAGTTTTACAGGTGGTTTGTATTATGCGAATACTAAATTTTCTTCTATAAACTATATTTCTATAGCGGCCTCTGTTGCCACCTACGAAGATAAACCGGTCGCAGTTGGAATAAGATACACCGATCCCGGTGGTAATGTTGCTGATGCCACCTCTACTTCAGGATTATTAGGTGTCGGTGGGGGAATTTTCGGCCCAAGTGTTGTAAATAATACAGTAAACCAAACAGCACTCTTTTTTGGTCATAACTGGGACATTACAGACAAGTTAAATCTTGATTGGGGTATTAGATTAGAAAACTTCAATATTGACCAAACTTTTCAGACAGCAACCGGAGGGGAATTTGATGAGGATTCTGGTGGAGCAGACGGTGATGTTACCACCTTATATGATAATTCAAGATATACCTTAAACCCAGAAGAAGGTTTCGAAAAAGATCTCGGTTTTTCCGACACCTTCGCCTTTTCTGCAGGTCTAAATTATAGAATTAGCGAAAACGTTGCGATATATGGGCGCTATTCTACCGGTCGCAAAACACCAGATTTACAATTCTATGCAGATCCTGGTATTTTGAATGATGTAGGTCGTTTTAATATAGAATCAGAAGAAATTACTTCTATTGAAATGGGACTTAAACTGAGAACAAAAAACTTAAATCTTTTTGTAACCCCATTTTATTCTTCTCTTGCTAATGTTCCTATTTATTTAACCTTCCAAGATGACACCAGTGCGTCATTAGATTTCTATGTGCCAGATTTATTCTTTAAAGCATACAATTCATATGGAGTTGAAATCGAGGCTAACTGGCAAATATCTGATAAATTCGACCTTCGTGGGGTAGCGACAATCCAAGATTCTAACATTCCTGAATTTCAAACATGGATTGAAGGTGAAGGCCCTGCGGATGATGAAGTCTTAACAATTGAAGATGCCAACAATGCCAATATTGGTAATATGTTGGTGCTTACACCTACATATACTTCAGGTAAGTTCAGCGCTTCATTAAACTATCAGTTTATGGGCGAGAGATGGGCGAATGAGGTCAATGCTTTTAAACTACCGGCATTCCACGCGGTGGACTTAAACTTGTCTTATAATATTAATAACCATCTTAATCTTGGCATTAACATCAATAATGTTTTTGACACCTACGGTATCATGTCATGGGAAAGACCAGGTGATTTTACGAATGCTCAAAATACGGAGAGTTTTAGAGCAGAAGATTTAGCTGCAAACCCAAATGCAGTCTATACAACACAAAGTATATTACCAAGAGCATATTTTACATCATTGACGTATAGATTTTAAGTTTGAGTTAGCATAGTTAAGTGTGCCAAATAATCGGGAATCGTTTCAAGGTGGTTCCCGGTTTTGTGTCTTATAGCTTAATAAAAAACAATTTGCAAATGAAAAATTGGAAGAGACTTATTATTGTATGCGGCATTGTATCCCTTCTCGGTTGTTCAGAGAAAAAAAATAGGCAACAAACAAATTCGAAAGAGATTAGCGAAGGCCATGAACTTATTAATGAGATGATTGAAAGCCTCGGCGGCATTAAAAACTATAGAAAATTAAAAGACGTAACATTCTCATTGACGTATAGAGATACCATTAAAAAAGTACAGGATGTATCTACTGAAAAGTTTTTATATGATGGTGAGCTGTCTTGGGCAAAATATCATGAGCATACTAAAAACGTCTTCCCAAAATCAAAAAATCCGGTAACTCAAGCATGGAACGGACGAGAAGCATGGGTAATCGTAGACGGGAACTTTATACCTGCACCCCCAGCTAAGAAAATGGCAAAATTTGCTCGCAATACGTCATTCTTCTGGTTCAATATGATGTATAAAATGGCTGATTCAGGCATCATTCATAAAATGTTGCCAGGCAGAACGTATAATGGCAAAGACTACAAAATTGTTGAAGTAACCTATGAGGAAAATGTCGGCGATGCTCAAGACAAATTTGTGCTCTATTTAAATCAGGATACAAAATTGGTGGACCACTTCATCTTTAGTAATATGTTCTTCGGACCCGATGTGCCTCCAAGATTGATGCATGTAGAATATGAAGAATACGATGGTCTAAAGTTTCCTAAAAAACTACATTATGAAATGAGCGATTGGGAAGGTAATCCAATACCAGGCCCCATGCGTTCAGAGAAACTTTTTTCCGAGGTACAATTCAATACGGGTATTTCCAAAGAACAATTTGAAAAACCCATGTTGACTAAAATTCCCATCGCAGATATCAGAAACACTTATTTGAAAAAGGGAATATCAGAAGAAGACATTCAAAAAGGAAAAGAACTACTTGCGCAACTTGAAAATGCAGCTGGAGGTTACGAGAATTGGACAAGTTATACGGAAGCTACGTTCACCCAAACGGCTGATTGGTATGAAAATGAAACCAATTGGACCATTAATCCTCAGGACTTCGAACTGACATCTAAGATTGGAAGTTCTGACGGTAAGTTGACCTTGCTCAATGGCCCAATGAAAGACCAATCATGGAAGATTAAAGATGGAGTAGTCTATAATTCAGACGGTCAGAAAGACGATACCAATCAAGAAATGATTTGGCATAAACAGGCCTATAAAAGTTATTGGTTTCAATTACCATTCAAAATTAGGGAAGCTGATATTGTTTCCTATGGTGGGAGGCGTTCGATAAAAGGCACCCAATATGATATTGTTTATGCAACATGGCATAGCGAAGCATCAAATTCAAAGTACGATCAATATATGCTTTATCTAAACCCAAAAACCCATCAATTAGATTGGTTGGAATTTACGGTTAGAGACGTATTTTCAATGGCAACAGCGGTAAGTCAATTTACAAATCAGCAAACGAAAGAGGGCATTACACTACCCATGTCACAATTCATTACAATGGGAACCTTAGATAGACCTGGTAAAAAATTACATGAGAACCATTATAAGGATTTTAGTTTTAGGAAATGATTGAAACTGACCTTGTCATCATTGCTGCAGGGGCAGCCGGGCTGGCGGCCGCGATAAGTGCCGCCCAAGCTGGCTTGTCAGTTGAAGTTTTTGAAAAAATGAATACGACCGGCGGCACGGCAAATAGAGGCATGGGACCATTGGGTATTGAAAGTAGGCATACAAGAGCAAGATTGCTGAAACCTACCAAAGACGAAGCTTTCAAAGCATTTATGGACTATACCCATTGGCGTGTTGATGCAAAATTAGTCCGAGCCTTTTTAAATAAATCAGGAGATACCATTCATTGGTTAGAAGACTTGGGAATCGAATTCGTAGAACCAGCAACTTATTTTCAAGAATCGTATTCAACATGGCATTTGGTAAAACCAGAAAGCAGACCTCCAGGACCCGGTGGGGCAGCTACGATGATGAAAATAATGACACAAAAAGCCGTCAATTTAGGGGTTAAAATTCATTTAGAGACTCCTGTTAAAAAAATAGTAAAAGAGGGAGACTCAGTAGTTGGTATAGAAGTAATTGATAAAAATAAAAACAAAATCGAGATTAGGTCAAAAGCTGTAATAGTTGCTACTGGCGGTTTTGGTAACAGCCCAGAGATGATTCAAGAGCATGCTGGATATGAAATAGAAAAAGATATTTATCCATTTCGAGTGCCAGGTATAGAAGGCGAAGGCATTCGTATGGCTTGGGAAGTTGGTGCACAAAAAACAGAGATGGGCATGGAATTGGTTTACGGAATGCCGGACCCCTTAAATATTCCCCCGGCCCTGCATGAAGCTTGTCGACAGCCCCATTTGTTAGTCAATTATTTAGGAGAGCGCTTTATGAATGAAGAAGTTATGGCCAATGTCACCTATACGGGAAATGCTATTACACTCCAAAAAGAAAAGACAGCTTTCTTAATTTTTGATGATACTATTCTAGAACTTATGGAAAAAGATTTTGATACTAGAAATCGTGTTTTTCCCGCAACAAAATTTTCAAATAGTCTGGAAGTTATATCTGAATATCTAAATTCTGGGAAGGGTAATTTCTATGTGGCAAATTCCATTGAAGAATTATGTGCACAAACGGGAATTGAAACAAGTGCTTTAAAAAAGACATTAGCCGATTACAATGTTTTTTGCGAAAAGGGTTATGATGAACAATTCAATAAAAAAAGTTCATATTTACGTCCGTTGAAAGGGGACAAATTTTACGCTGCTCGTCATTTTCCGAGTGCTTACGGCAGTGCAGGGGGCATCAAAATAAATGAACATGCCCAAGTAATCGGTCAAGATTGGAAACCTATAAAAGGCTTTTATGCTGCAGGTACTGATGCCTGCGCCATTTATGGCGATAGCTATCCTTTTATTTTCCCAGGAACTTCAATGGGTTTCGCATTGAATACTGGAAGAATAGCGAGTGAGCATATTGCAACTTTAGTGAACGAAGTAATGAACTAAAAAAACCAAACGAGATGAAAAAAATATTCTCTTATGAAAATGGAATTGTCGGTTTAATGTCCTTAACATTTGGCGCCTTATTTTTTGACCGCTTGGCATTGAACTATCTTGGACCTTATGTCGCCAAAGACTTGGATTTAAACAATGCTCAATTGGGAATTTTAGCTGGCGGATTAGCACTAGCGTGGGCATTTTCGAGTTATTTTACCACCGCTTGGTCTGAGAAAAAAAATCGCAACAAATTAGTTTTCGTTTTAGCGGTAATCATATTTTCGATTTGCTCATTTGGTTCGGGCTTGGCTGTTGGCTTTGCTACCCTATTACTTGCTCGTGTTATCATGGGTTTGGCGGAAGGACCAGTAATCCCATTAGCACAATTATTTGTAGAACGAGAATCTTCGCCTAATCGATTGGGAATCAACGTGGGTTTATTACAAGCCGTTGGTGGAGCTTTATTTGGGTCAATATTGGCCCCCGTTATTTTGATAGGAATTGCAGATGATATCGGTTGGCGCACAGCATTTTATATAGCTGGTGTTCCTGGATTGGCACTTGCTTTGATTGCATTTTTTTATATCAAATCATCAACAGCGGAAAGTAAAACCGAGGAAGCAAAGCAAAAACTGAATGTCAAAGAATTGCTGAAGTATCATAATATTAAATGGGGTTTGGTAGTCGCTTGCTGCGTCTTAGGCTGGTGGTTTGCAACGCTACCGTTTATAACCAAATACTTCACAGAAGTGCAAGGCATGGGTGCTGAAGAAATGCAAAAAACCATGGGTTTATTGGGTGTTGCTATGCTGGTTTTTTCTATGGTATATCCTGGAATATCAGATAAGATTGGTAGAAAAAAAGCGTTGTTGATTGGGCTCTTCATTGGTATATTTTATCCCTTTGCAGTTTATTTTTTAGCTGATTCCAGCGCACATTTACCAGTTATGATGCTGACATATGGTATGGTAGGTACAATACCTTTGGTTGCAGCAGTCATACCTTCCGAAGCTGTACCCAATCATTTAAAAGGTGTGGCTATCGGTTTTGTAACAGCTGTTGCAGAATTGGTAGGCGGTGTAATAGTACCTGCAATTTCTGGAGTCTTATCCGATGTAGTTGATGAATCTGCTTTTTTATGGGTTGCCTCCGCACTAGCAGTAATAGCATTTTTGGCCACTTTTAAATTACAGAACAAACCTGAAATAGAATTAGCAAATCAATCTTAAAATAATATGTCTAATGTAGTCAGTTGCCCAACTTGTGGGGCAAAAGCAAAGAAGAAAGAAAAAAATGGAGGGACCATTTATGTTGGATTGACCGATGAAGAAAAGGGCAAAAAAATTCAGCAGTTGAAAAAAGCCATGATAAAGTTCAAACAAAAGTCGGAAGAATTGGAGAAAGAACTGTTGAAGTTGAAAGGTTAGTAAAATGAAGTTTCTTTTTTGAATATGCAAAAAACAATTATTACAGTCGCACCAACAGGTGGTGCCATCACAAAAGACCAAAATCCGAATATTCCACTGCAACCGAAGGAAATTGCTAAGGATGTTTACGCATGCTGGAAGGCAGGAGCGGCAATTGCTCATATTCATGTAAGAGATGACAAAGGCGTAGGCTCTATGAGTTTGGTAAAGTTTAAAGAAACGGTAGAGCGAATTCGAGATAAATGTGATATTGTATTGAATTTGACAACCTCGGGCGATCTAGATGCTGATGAAGACCAACGAGTTGAGCATTTAGAAGAATTGTTACCAGAAATGGCCTCTTATGATTGTGGCACCATGAATTGGCAACACAACACATTATTTGTGAATACCCCGCAATTTTTAGAACGCTTAGGAACAACGTTAATAAAAAATAACATCAAACCTGAAATAGAGATTTTTGATAGTAGCTTTTATTACAACGCACAGCATTATGTTAAAAATGGTTTTCTAAAAGAACCTCCATACTATCAATTTGTTCTAGGTGCTCCGGGCGGAATGGCAGCTACAGTTGAAAATTTAGTGTTTTTAAAATCGCTGCTGCCAAAAGACCATAAAAATTGGTCAGCCTTCGGAATTGGCAAAGCACATTTACCTATCATGATGACAGCGATTGCCTTAGGCGGACATGTACGAGTGGGTATGGAAGACAATATATTTTATGGGTATAGAAAATTGGCAAAATCTAATGTTCAATTCGTAGAACGCGCGTCGAGACTTATTCATGAAGCGCAGAAAGAAGTCGCTACCCCCGATGAAGCAAGAGAAATTTTAGCATTAAATAAATAATTGAAGAATTAAACAAATGGGTAGAAAAGATAGTTTTGGAATGAAAATGAGAGTTATACACAGATACCTCGGTTTTTTTCTCGCAGGTATTATGGCAGTTTATGCGCTTAGTGGTGTTCTAATGATATTTAGGGAGACCGATTTTCTTAAAAAAGAAGTTCTTCAAGAAAGGCAACTAGAACCTGGTTTGACCGGGGGCGAATTGAGTCCGAAATTAAAAATGGGCGTAAAAGTCCACAAAGAAAAAGGCGATGTGCTTTACTTTGAACAAGGAAATTACAATACCAAAACTGGACTTGCCTCCGTAAAGAAAATGGAACTTCCATTCATTTTGGGTAAAATGGAAAAGATGCACAAAGCAACCACCAACAGTCCTTTGTACTTTTTAAATATCTTTTTTGGAGCGTCTTTGCTGTTTTTTGTGATTTCCTCTTTTTGGATGTTTCTGCCACATACCTCAGTCTTTAAAAAAGGAATGTATTTTACACTCGGGGGAATTGTACTAACGCTGATTTTATTATTTGTTTAAAATGCTAAAAAAACACCTTCCATATCTATTACTTTTAGTCCTTTTTCTTACAAATTGGAATTGCAAAAAGGCAGAGCCCCCTGAGCGAATAGTTTTAGATGAAAAAGAACTGCTTTCTAATTTTCAAAACCCTCCAAACGAGGCTCGACCTAGAGTATGGTGGCATTGGATGAATGGGAACATTACCAAATCAGGAATTGAAAAAGATTTGGATTGGATGAAAGATATTGGCATCGGTGGCTTTCATAATTTTGACGCCAATCAGTTCACACCAGATGTGGTGGACAAGAAGTTGGTGTTTATGACCGAGGATTGGAAAGATGCTTTTCAATTTACCACTCAAAAAGTAGAAGAAATAGGTTTTGAAATGGCGATTGCAGGTTCGCCTGGTTGGAGTGTGACAGGTGGGCCCTGGGTAGCGAAAGCGGACGGTATGAAAAAATACGTTTGGACAGAAACCCGCATAAAAGGCGGTTCAACGTTCAGCGGAAAATTACCCCAACCTGCTGATAATTTGGGACATTTTCAAAACAAAGCCATTGATACAGAAAGTTTCCTAGACGGATTTATAGGCGAGCAATTCAATTATTACCAAGATGCTTATGTCATTGCATATCAGTTGCCAAAAGAAGAAAAAATGCTAGCAGCATTTGAACCAAAACTAACTTCAAGTGATGGTAACTTTACAATAGCCGCTTTAACCGATGGCGATGTAGAAAAAAGCAGCTATTTATCTCCGCAGAAAATCGGCGAGGATATGTGGGTGCAATATGAATTTTCATCACCACAGACTTTTAAGGCATTTTCAGTAGCAGGTGCAAATACTTCTCCTTTGGCGGCATTTGAAGGAAACCCTGAAAATAGAGCGCTCAAAGTGAGTGAAGATGGAATAAATTT
>CAZTLZ010000018.1:0-29846 GCA_964614665.1 uncultured Maribacter sp. | reverse complement strand
CCTAATAAAAGGTATTAATTCCTCCCCAGTTGAAGTAAGTGAATATTCAACCCTTGGAGGCACCTCAGGATATACTTTTCTTGAAACTAATTCGTCAGCTTCCAATTCCCGTAATGTTTGGGTCAACATTTTAGGCGTAATGCCAACAATTGCCCTTTTCAATTCTCCATAGCGCATAAACCCATCTCTTATTACCCAAAGTATTCGCCCTTTATACTTCCCCCCTATTCTTTTAAAAGCATAATCTACAGGGCAATGGGCCATTGTATCTTTTTTAGTCATTTTTTTATTTATAAAATACTGATTATCAACATTACTATGTTTTTGGTAAGTAGTATACCAAATTGTAAGTACTTGCTATAAATATAGTATTTTTCTTTCTTTGTGCAAATCAGTAGGATTTTTTAACCTGTAAATGAATCTGTTGTATATATGCAAAACATCAAAAATGCCCATCCCTTCTTATTTGCAATCATTGCGTTTGTAACTTTTAGTAGCATTATTTTATTTCCAATAGATTCAATGCTTATAAAAATGTCATTTTCAGATTTTCAGTCTGAATATATTGGTTTAACAATTAAAATGACGCTGATCTTTATACTAAGCTATCGGATAATAAAAAAAATGAAACTTGAAAGTATTGCTGGTTTCTCTGCCAACTACAATTGGGAATCAAAATACTTGAATAGTATCCCTATCTATTTAATCGTACTTGGCGTTTTAAGTATTTGGTCTAGAGATTTGAGTCAAATACATATTGGTAATATATTCCTGTTACTTCTTGCCTGTTTGACAGTGGGGTTTGCGGAAGAATTTTTGTTTAGAGGGCTATTGCAATCTGTATTTTTGAAAAAATACCACGCTAGCAAGAATGGAATATTAATAAGCCTATTATTTTCCGCCTTCATTTTTGGATTATTTCATCTTATCAATTTGACGAAAAACGATAATGTACCTGCTGTTTTCATCCAAGCGGTATATGCCACATTCATCGGATTCTTTTTTGGCATTTTAGTTTTAAGAACCAATAAAATAATACCTGTCGCCATAACCCATGGATTGATAAACTTTTTCTTTTCAATAGCATTTCTGCCAGGAATAAAAGTCATGGAAGAAACGGAACTTTCAATTGCTCCAATACTATTAACCTCACCGCTTTTTATCGCTGGACTTTTTTTTGTGAAAACAATTAAAAAAGATGTTGTAGTTAATAAACTAAATGAAAGTTTTAACGAGCCTTAAAATCACTTAGCAATGAATTTGAAAGAAAAACTATCTGAAATTTCAGAATATTTCTCCCCCAAAATAATAGGAGAAGTGAATGACGTTTTCATTAAGCTAGTGAAAATAAAAGGGGATAAAGTGCCTTGGCATAAACATAAAAATGACGATGAGCTATTCTATGTTATACGTGGTAGTCTTCTTTTTGAAATTGAAAATCAAAAACCTTTTACAATGAACAGTGGAGATTTGTTCATTGTAAAAAAGGGAATGACACACCGTGTTAGTTCTAAAGAGGAATCTCACATATTGCTCGTTGAAAATAAAACAACACTACACACAGGAGAAATTGTCAGTGAAATAACGAAGTCCATCGAAGAACAAAGAATAAGTGCCATTAAGTATCCTAACTAATCTCATACAAATCATTAACATTGCAAATAAAAATCAATGAATTACAAATTCTATTTTTCACTTCTTTTTTTGGGAATTTTAAATTTTGGGACTGCCCAAACCGTCCATAAAACAACGGGAGATTATATTATAGATAAAAAAGCAAATGACACCATCGGTTTTGAAGCAACACCCATTACTGAAAACATCTATAGTATCGTTTCACCTTCAAAAGGATTACCCACTCCTGAAAACAAAGGTTGGAATTCCAATGTTCATTTTATAGTTACAGAAAAAGGAGTATTACTTTTTGATACGGGGTCTTCCGAATCGATTGGGAACAAAATAAAAAAGACTATTAAATCGGTTACCGATCAACCAGTTCGTTGGATAATTAATTCACATAGTCATGCTGACCACTGGTTCGGTAATGCAGCGTTTACAAATACCGTCTCTGAAATCATTACAAGTAACAAAGCATTAGCAACAATGAAAGAGCATGGGCAACCATCTTTGGAATTTTATTCTAAAGTGACTAAAGGCACAATTGGTTCTACACAACTTGTGTATCCTACAGTACTATTATTGCAAGGAGTAAAGCGCAATTTTGGAGGAATAGACGTAGAATTTATGCTGTCCAATGATGGACATTCCCCAGGAGATATTTTGATGTGGTTACCAAAACAGAAAATCATATTTGGCGGAGATGTATTAAGTTCTGATTGGATGCCGATGATTACGGGGCATGGCAATATTCCAAACCTAATTAAAACCCTTAAAACTATAGCGAAGTTAAACCCAACTATTGTTTTAACAGGACACGGCAAGGCAACTACGGCAAATTCGGTAACACGAGATGCTGGTTTATTATCAAGTGTTTGGAAGCTGGTAAAATCAGACTATGAAAAAGGCAGGAAACCTACTGAAACTCTTAAAGAGATTGAGGCTAAATTGAAATATAAATACAATCCCTTATATAAAGATTTTAGTTCGGAAATTGAACGACATGTTAATCTTATGTATAAATTAGAGCATTAGACAGTTTTCAAAGACCTTTTGGTTTCAAAATGAGTTTATTCATTTTCCCAAAAATGAAATATGAAAAAAATTAAATGCATAATTCTAATACTCTGCACTGTTTCATTAACTAATTGTTCGGCACAAAAAGAATTAAAGTTTGAAACCATTTTAGATGCTATCAAGACATGTGACAGCCCATCAAAGTTTACTGAATTTATTAAACCGTATGGATTTTGTTCTGTAGAAGAAAAACAAATGCCAACGTATACCTACTATACTCATTTCAAGTGTGGAAGTACTGAAATTGGATTGGAAGGAATTAGGGTAAACTTTTCTGTATCTAATGACGGCTCTCTAAATTCATCTTTTTTAACGAGAAATGATGGCATGGTTGCTGGTTTCAAAAAAGAATTAGAGGAATTCAAATTTACAGAAACCCAAGAAAATGTTGATCTATCAAGGAAAAATGCACAATGGTATGTCTCAGATAATTTTCCTGGAATATTAATATTATGGGAATACAATGTTGATGATAATGATAAAAAAGTCTGGCATATTGGATTTGTCTGGAACACACCTGAGAATTAAATGCTGTGCCTAATCCCACACAAACCGTTACCAGCAATTTGAATGAAACAAACATTATTGCTAATATCAATCTTTTTTACTCTGAATTTATTCGGACAAAAACCAACAGAAAAAGTTGGCGAAATAGAGGTGGAGTTAATTGGACATATCTTTAAAAGAAATTCTGATTATGAATTGACAAAAAAGAAAACGAATAGAAAAAGCCGACCTTCTTTGAAAATGTATTTTGATTCCAACGGGACATTACTTAAATCGATTGGTTTCGGAAAACATCACAATACAAATTTGAGACTTTTAGATAGAATCGAGATTTATGAATATGATTCAAATGGATTGAAGTCTAAAGTTGATATTTGGGAAACTGACTACGACAAAAATCTTTCACACAAGTATTATAAAAAGTTTGATTTAGATAGTACCAAATCCAAAATTATTTTGGAAAAAATGTTTGTAATTGAATCGGACACGATTTACACTCAAACCGACTATTGGTATAACGAAAAAGCAGAATACCAAGGGGTCATTTTCGATTCAACCTACTATTATAAAAGAGAATACAACGACAAAAAACAACTCGTTCATCTTCAACAAATCTACGATGGCAAATTAAGATGGGCATGGAACTACACTTATTTTGACAATCAACGAATCGGAATTTTTCAAACTCATTATAACAATGAAAAGGATTACTCTGAAAAGGAAATTAGAACATATAACGAAAAAAGTCTTTTAGTTGAAATCGAAGAATTGAGAAATACTAAAGACAGTTTGGAAGAAAAAACCAAAATCTATTACGATAAGGATGGAATTATTAAAAGAATCGAGAAATATGACTCTTACAATCGAGAGGATGGATATGAATTGATATCTTATCGCAAGGTCAATCTAAAAAGTAAGGTAATCGTTGATTCTCTAATTGCCAAAAGAATCAATGAACAAATAAGAACTGAATAAAAACTTTGCCTAACAATGACTAAAATTCATTACGGCGTCCCAAAGCCTTGGGACTAAACGAAAATTCCTAAATTTAAACTATGACCGGACCATTTCCATTAGAAATGTCAGCAACAAGATTATAACCCAGTCCATTACCTACAAGTACGAAAAAATGAATCAAACAATTTGTCAAAAAATAATCTCTATTTGTAATGATAAGATTGAAAAAAAAGGAGAAAATGTTGGACTTTCATTTTATGCTTTTTTTGCCAATAAAAATGATAATCCCGAATTACTGATGGAGGTAGCTACATGGTGGATTATGAAACATAAGCTTAACCATTTTGAGAAAGCTGTCAGAATACGAGAAATGGTTAAGAAAGAGTTAGATAGATAAAAGTCAAAATTCAATGATTCACATAACACAATTAATTTATATAGTTGAAGGGAAAGAAGATATATTTCATCAATTTGAAGAAATAGCAATACCTACCATTTTAAAATATAATGGGAAACTTACATTACGAATAAGACCTGAAAAAAAATCTATAATTGAAAATAACATCGAAGTTCCTTATGAAATTCATCTTGTAGAGTTCGATACACAAGAAGATTTCGACAATTTTAAAAAAGATGAGGAGAGAAAACAGTTCTTATATCTAAAAGAACAATCAATTAAATCAACCATTCTGATTCAAGGAGAAAGATTGAATTGAAAGAAAAGGTAAAAACAAAAAATAGAAATTCGCCGAACTTCATCTAAGGGACGTTAGCTGTATTTAAAAAATAAAAAGCCACAAAATGAATTATAGATTTCTAATTCCTTTTATTGTTGTTCTTCTAATTTCTTGTCAATCAGAAAACAAATATGCTGAATATCAAATTGTTTATAAAAATGATAAGGAAGGAAATACACTGATAGGTAGCAAAGAGGAATTAATAAAATATATTCGTGGAGGAGCCGAAATAAAGATTGGTTGGGGAACAAAAGGAAAATCTCATAGTGTTGAGCATCTTTCTGAACCTATCTGGATTGCTATTTTGGATGAATCAGAAGTTATCGCTCATTTAGATGCACAAATTTTGTCAAAAATCGATTGGGATAATTTAAGTGCAAATTATAAGGACAGTACATTAGTCAATCAAGAATGGCGAGTTGTAGTCACTACCAAAGGAGAATTTGATGCCGTTTGGTCCGACAGGAAAAACAGAAATATCATTAAACGAACACCGCAGAATCATACCATGTCTTGGTTTGCAAAAGGAATTATAAAAAATGACCCATTATTCTCAACAAAAAAGAGAATAAAAAAAGCCAGCAACTAATAATGGCACTAATTCATTGGGGACTAGAACAAAAAATGAAAAACTAACTAATTAACGGCTGACATAGCAATTGAAAAACTGAATGAATGAAAAGAACACTTGAAGAGCAACGAATTGAATTTTCCAATCAAAAATTCCTCGCTACACCTTTAGCCGGATTAATTGTTTGGACGATAATTGGAATTATTGGTGTGTTTTTCTCTGATTTTATAGCGGTTTGGTCGATTTTTATAGGAACAGGAACAATAGTGTATTTAGGTCTTTTTCTCTCAAAATTCACTGGCGAAAATTTTCTTGATAAAAATAAACCCAAAAATGAATTCGACACTCTTTTCCTTTTTACCGCCGGTCAAGCTATTCTAGTTTATTCAATAGCAATTCCATTCTTCCTCATTGATTATTCTTCTCTTCCGATGACTGTTGGAATTCTGACTGGATTAATGTGGCTGCCATTTTCTTGGATTATAAATCATTGGATTGGAATTTTTCACGCACTCACAAGAACCATTTTAATCCTGACCCTTTGGTATCTTTTGCCTGAGTATAGATTTATAGCCATTCCATTTGGTATTGTCTTGGTTTACATGATTACACTAATGATCTTAAAAGACAGAAAGAAAATTGAATAAAAACGCCCGGCATCAATAGCCATTAATCACCAACCCCACAGAGCGTTCTGGCGAGTTGCAGCTGATCCAAGAATGACCGATTTGATCGACCCATTGACAAATTCATCAAGACCGATTTTTGACACCAAACGTATGGTCTATGGTGGATTTCAATAGCTCGTTAAATAAACAGCAATTAAGGTTAGATAAATGATTGAAGATTCAAATAAGGAACTATGTCTTTCTTATCTAAGAAAATATGCCCAGAAAGACCTAAATGGGATAGCAGCAATGTTTTCAGACGATATAATACTACGCGACTGGAAAATTCGGGTGACTGGTAAGAAAAAGGCATTGGACGAGACCCGCAAAAACTTTGAATCCGCCAATTCGATAGAAATAGAAGTGCTTTCAACCTATGAAAACAAAAATACTGTGGCGGTGGAATTGAAAATTACCGTTAATGCAATAGAGGAACTCTATGTTGTTGATGTCATTTCATTTAATTCTAATTGTAAGATAGATTCAATAAGGGCGTACTTAGGAAGAGGTAATGCGTAAAATGGAAGTAAGACTTGCAACTAAAAAAGATGCGATATTCATCGCCCTACTTGCACGTGTCACCTTTACAGAGACTTTTGGACATTTATTTAGAGACAGACAAGATTTGATAACCTACTATGGCGAAACATTTTCAGTTGATAAAATAGAAAAGAGTATTGTAAAACCAAATAACGTCTACTGGATTTCTTTTGCAAATAGGCTACCTGTAGGATATGCTAAACTAAAACTCAACGCACCTTCAAAATTCACCGAATCTGAAAGCACCTGTCAACTGCAGAAAATTTATGTTCTAAAAGATTATCTATCCCTCAAAATTGGGTTTGAATTACAACGCCTACTTCTTAAAAAAGCACGAGAAGAAAAAAATGAAAAAATATGGCTTTCGGTTCTTGATAGTAATGAACGGGCAAAAAAGTTCTATCTGAAAAATGGATTCGAAAAAATCGGAAACCATGATTTTCAAATTGGAAAAGAGAAATTTGAATTCATTGCACTAGAAAAATCATTGGAATGAGATGGTCATCCATAGAACCTGCCACCCCACAATCTCAGATAAACGTAGATGAAAAGAAGTTAAACTAACCTCTTAACTCCAACTTCTCAGCAAAATAATCACAGAAATCTTTCATCTGTGCGGTCATCTTTTCGTTTTGGGTCGCCTTCATGAAGGTATCTGACAAGGACACTAAAGTTTGATGAAAAAAGATTTTCATCTCATCAACGGGCATATCTTTCGTCCACAAATCGATCTTTAAAGACTCTTTGTTCTTACTGTCCCAAACCGAGAGAAGCATTGCTTTCGCTTCCTCATTGTTTACACCACCATCTTGCGCGGACCAATTCAAGGTTTCAGGCACGCGATTTTCGTCTAGGCCAACAGTTAAAGTGATTTCTGATTTATGTAGTTCCGCCATGTTATTTTTGTGGTTTGAAGTTTGATTTTTTAAAGATATCTTCTGCCGGTATCCTTAATAATTCCTGTACAGTGACGTCATTCTTATCCATGAACGCCCGCACAAGTTGCCAACCCATGTAACGACCAACGCGACCGGGTGACTCGTTGTCGATCAACTCCAGACCAAATTTCGAAAAAGGGGCCGGGTCTAAAAACCGTGATGCCAACTGCCTATCAGTACTGTATAAATGTTCTTGTTCAATAAAGTTACGCCACATGGGTTCTTCATTCGCAACGGCCCAATCAAACTGATCCTGAGAATATCCAAGTTTATTGGCATCAGAAGCATTGGGCATGAGCTTATCTTTCAGGTACAACTGCTTTCCATAATAAATCATCTGAGCCAAAAAGGTACGGTCTTTCATTCTAGGAACAGCCTTATTTGCAAATGCACTACCAACATCACTTACTAAGAAGTTCCGGTCCAAACCCTCAGCGATGTATTGAGGTATTTGTTCATAAAAATGATGCTCTGGACCTAGATAGTTATCCAACCCCAAAAGCAATAAGGTGTCAGTTAAAATGACGCGCTTCTCATATCGAACATCATTGGTCAAGGTTATTACCTTGGGCAAACTACTTTCAGGGAAATAATAATTGATGTGCTGAAACAAGGAAGTCAAACTAGCTTCTTCTTCCGAAAAATCAGGAAAGCTTTTCTGTACCTCAGAAGATAATTCTTTTTGAATAGTATCATTCAACTTCGCTACCCAGATGCTATCTGGATATTGTTCTGGAAAAAGATAAGGGTAATTCTGTTTCAACGAAGGTAAATCTTCACTACTAGCTTGTGCAAATAGCAAATCAAATCTTGAAACTTCGAGGTCTACATTTATCTTTGAAATATCCTCTTCTATTTTGTCATTCTCATTACAGGCATAAACAACACTCAGAATTAAGAATACAATAAAAATAGGTCTCCTCATATAAAGTAATCTTTGCTAAATTTTCTTATTAAAAACTTAGGTTTTATTTTTATGCGCAAAGTTAATTGTTTTAAATAATACCCGCTCCCATGCAAACGGAAAAAGTAGTTGACCACATTGTAAATTGGTTAAGAGATTATACCACCAGTGCCAATTTAAAAGGATTCACTATCGGCATTTCAGGAGGAATAGATTCAGCCGTCACATCCACCCTTTGTGCAAAAACGGGGCTGGACCTATTGTGTCTCGAGATGCCAATTCATCAAGCGGCGAATCAAGTAAGTAGGGCCTCAAGGCACATCGATTGGTTGATTGCGAATTTCGATACCGTTTCAAGACAAGAGGTGCAGTTGACACCAGTCTTCGATAGTTTGGTTGCCAGCCTACCCCCTGTTGCCAATGAAGAGGATCGTTTTATGTCTTTGGCAAATACCAGGGCAAGACTACGAATGACCTCTTTATATTATTTTGCGGCCTTAAAAGGCTATTTAGTTGCTGGAACCGGAAACAAGGTAGAGGATTTTGGCGTAGGATTTTTCACCAAATATGGTGACGGTGGTGTTGATTTAAGTCCGATTGCCGATTTATTGAAAAGTGAGGTATATGAGATAGCAAAGTTCTTGGGAATAAACGACGAAATAATACAGGCGGCACCTACCGATGGTCTCTGGGGGGACGACCGTACCGACGAAGATCAAATAGGAGCATCGTACCCTGAATTGGAATGGGCAATGAATATGAAGGACGCAGGAAAAACGGTTGATAACTTTAATGGCCGAGAAAAGGAAGTTTTTAGTATATTTAGCAAATTAAATTCTGCTAACCAACATAAAATGTTACCGATTCCAGTTTGTGAGATTCCAAAGAGACTTATGTAGCAGGTTAACCTAAAATGTTGTAATCTAGTCGAATAAAATCATAAAAATCACTTATTTCGTGAAAAAAACATGACTTTTGCTCATGTATTATATAATTAAACCTTACATTGCATGTCAGTATTTATAGACAAAAAGGCAATGGTTTCCTAATCTAGAAAAAATCAAAAATGATTAAAGTTTTAATTGCGGACAATCACCCTATCATACGTATGGGCGTGAAGCACGTTTTAGATTCTGCTGCGGGTTTTAAAGTAGTAGATTCTGCATCAACAACGGATGAACTTTTCCAAAAATTAGAAAAGGTAACTCCAGATGTAGTTATGTTAGAGATGGATATTCCCGAAATCAACGGAATCGCCACCCTTCGTAAAATCAAAAAAGAATATCCTGATGTCAAAGTTTTGATGTACAGTGGACAATCGGAAGACGTTTATGCCCTTAGTACGATTCGAGCAGGTGCTTTTGGCTACCTGTCAAAAGCTTCAGATATCGATTACATCATTTCTGCAGTCAAAAAAGTTAGTGAAGGTAATATGTTTATCACCAATGAACTGGCTCAAAGACTGGCTTTTGATGAAGGAACTCAAAAACCACGAAGATTCTTCAGAAAACTTTCTTCTCGAGAAGTTGAAGTATTGAAGTTACTTGCCAGTGGTAAGCGAAACAAAGATGTTGCACAAGGACTCAATCTCAATGAGAAAACTGTTAGCACCTATAAAGCGCGTTTAATGAAGAAATTAAACGTAGATAATATGGTCGATTTGTTGCAACAAGCAAAGGCTCTAGAGCTTTACTAGCGTAGCTAGGCTCTGCCGACTAAAAATTTCTTAAAAGCCCCAGAAGATTAAAATCTTTTGGGGCTTTTTTTACTAGTTCGGTTTCTTAGGAAAGTACTCTATTCAATTTTTTATTCAATAGATTGTTTAGCCGTAAGTAGTTCATAATCTCTTCCAGTGTTTCGCTATGGTCTTCTTCGCTATTCTGCGTATTTTCCTGAAGAGCATTCATTCTTTTTTTAACCAAAAAACAACGTAATGTCAGTATCGTTTCACTTACCAATTGTGCAATAACCATTTTTTTTTCTTTGGGATAAATATCTTTGCGTTCCCAATTATGTAAGACATATTTTTCCTCCTCCATTAATATGGAAGAAACTTCTGAAACCATTTCTTGATCCAGCTCCGATAAGAATGTGCTAACGGAAAAATCTTTCTCTTCATTCAGAGCTTCAATCAACTTCAAGTAAATAATTCGAAACTGGGCGTTGGTCAGTTCAATTTCGTCCTCTTGAAGATCCAAATATATTTTCTCATATACCTTTATTTCCAATGACTCGGGCTCAAGGATCAATTCACCCTCTTCATTTTCCTTTAAAACCAAATCTTCGAACTCTTGTTGCTCTCCACCATACAGTAATAGAATCTCAATAATCTTGCGTTCCAATTCGTATTGAACATCAACTTTCTCAACCTTCAGCTCGTTCTTCACAACATCGAACGCCTTCTGCTCCTGTTTTACCCGTTTGGTCGTATCAGACTGATTCTTTTTACCTATTTGCGCCAGGGTACTGAAAAGCACACCTTCAGACACGTTCATTATCTGTGCACATTCTTGTACATATATTTCGCGCTTAATAGCATCTGGAATCTTAGCAATACTATTAACGATATCTCGAACGGTATCTGCCCTTTTTATAGGATCGTTAGCCGCTTCTTCTGCCAAAAGGCTAGCCTTGAACTGAATGAAGTCTTTTGAATTGGATTTAAGATAATTGAGAATGTCCTCTAATTCGTTATTCTTTGAGAAACTATCGGGATCTTCGCCTTCTGGGAAGGTACAGACTTTTACATTCATACCCTGCTCGAGTATCAAATCGATTCCTCGTAAAGAAGCCCTCAATCCCGCAGCATCGCCATCAAACAAAACAGTGATATTCTTTGTCAAACGATTGATTAACCGAATCTGTTCAGGGGTTAAAGCCGTTCCACTAGAAGAAACCACATTTTGAATTCCTCTTTGATAAAATTGAATCACATCGGTATACCCTTCTACCAAATAACAATTATCATCTTTTGCAATGGCCTTTTTCGCGAAATAGATACCATACAAGACCTTACTTTTATGGTAAATTTCACTTTCCGGAGAATTCAGGTACTTTGCGGCCTTCTTATCGTTGGTTAAAATACGACCACCAAAACCCAAAACCCGACCACTCATTGAGTGAATAGGAAACATCACTCGCGCTTTGAACCGATCGAATTTCTTAGTATTAGCTGGATTCGTGGTATCCTCTTTGACAATCGTCAATCCGGTCTTTTCAAGGTAATTGAGCTGATAACCGCTTTCAAGGGCAGCGGTTGTAAATCCATCCCACTGGTCTAAGCAATAGCCTAAACCAAACTCTTTTATGGTTTCATCTGAAAAACCACGTTCTTTAAAATAAGTAAGTCCAATGGCCTTGCCCAATTCACTTTTCCATAACATTTCGGAAAAATGTTTTTGAGCATATTCAGATACCAAATACATACTTTCCCGCTCATTGGCCTCTTGCTTTTCTTCGTCGGTACGTTCGGTTTCCTCTACTTCAATGTTGTATTTTTTCGCTAAATATTTAATGGCCTCAGGATACGTAAAGTGCTCATGCTCCATTAAGAAAGCGACCACATTACCCCCTTTACCACTACTAAAATCTTTCCAAATCTGTTTAACTGGTGACACCATAAAACTTGGCGTGCGTTCATCGCTAAACGGGCTTAACCCTTTAAAATTAGAGCCTGACTTTTTCAATTGAACAAAATCACCGATTACTTCCTCTAATCGGGCAGTCTCATATACTTGATCTATTGTGGATTTGGAAATCAATCGTTCTTTTTTAGCAAGGAGTATCGGTAAATATAAGCTAAAATGAATCCTTGTAAAAACGGAGACCCCCATTTTCAGGGAGTCAAATTTCACTAGCCAAAGGGTGAAAACCCAACAACAATCACCGCAACTTTGTACCATACAAATTTAAAAGGCTGACACCATTCAGCAAAACCGAATTAATAACCTTAAAACCAAATTATGATCTGGGGAATTACATTGATCTTATTGAGTATTATCGCAGTACCATCTTTGATACTGGCAAAAAAACCAAATGCAAAAGAACTACTTGAAAAAGTAGAACCTTACCAAGGTTGGATTGGTATTGTTTTCTGCTTCTGGGGAATTTGGGGAGTTATTACCGCCATTCTGAATTTGGGTTGGTTAAGTACTGCACCTATTTGGTGGGTTACTTTCTTAGCGGGTAATTTAATCTCCGCAATACTGGGCTTTATGTTGGGCTCAGGCTTAATCAACAAAATGTTCTTATCAAAAAACGATGTAGCGAAGACCAGGGCTGAAGAGTTACGGGCAAAAATAGCTCCTAAACAAGGTAAGTTGGGCCTTTTCGGAATCATCGTCGGAATCTGGATGATAGTCGCTTCTTTTTTGTTTACAGTAGCATAAGTCTATCGCTCGAATATTGTTAGATCCACAACAAAATACATCCTTGATAAAATCTAAAATAAGAATCATGAAAAAAATAGTTCTAAACATGACAATGGTATTGATGACCGTTGGGACATTCGCTCAAACCATTCAAAATAATATCACTGTGAGCGGCAATCACAAATATTCCATTTCGCCAGAGTATAGTAGCAAAATGATCGTAAGCCTAACTAATGTGTATTACGATTCACAGACTATGAGTTTATCTGAAGTCAAATCCGGTTATTTAGACAAATTGGCCAAGGTAGGTATTAGTAGTGATCGTTTAAAAGAAGACCCTCTACATTACGCACTACTAGGTTACGAAAAAGAGGGACTTATTTTCGAATTCAACACTAATTCGCTCGAGGAAATGCAAAAATTTCTTGGTGTCAAATCAATTGGAGTAACCCGCTCAGACACATCACTAAAGGCTGAATTGACCGATTCGCAGATGGCAGATTTCGCAAAAGCGGCTTTTGACAATGCAAAGAGAAAAGCACAAGGTATCGCAGATAAAATTGACAGAAAAATTGGCAAGGCCATTTATGTAAGTGACACCAATTACAAAAAGATATCAGAGTCAATGTATTACGGCAATACAGATCAGGAACGTGACTATTATATATCCGTTTCTTTTGAATTGCAATAAGAAGAATTAGTTGGTTGTTTATTGAAAAGTCCTGTTCGTCTAGTGCATCTGTCCATGTTGCCAAATTCGTCGAGCAGGACTTATCTTTTAAAGATGTTCGTTAAAAATGGTCCAAAAATTCCTTTCAATACGGTCACATGGTTTCATTAAAGCGGATGCCAAATTCTGGATGAAATTAGTAGCTACTGAAATAACCAAAAATTCCAAAAAAGGTAGGCCATTACCTCTAATCTTGGAAAAGAACTAAGAAGCGGACTTTTGAAAAGAGTCAATCAAAGCGATTTACAAATTAACTAACTTTGAAAATCAATTTGTAGACAATGATTTTCTTCTTTGGCTCCAGACATGGTAAAACTGAAATCAAATCGCTGCATGGGGTTGTCTGTCCCTATTGTGAAAAAAACAACTCCTTGACTGCATCAAAGACAAGTAATTGGTTCCATTTCTTCTGGATAAAAATTTTTAAAATCTCCTCCACTAATATGGTCGAATGTTTACATTGTAAATGTGCCTATTACGAAGATGAATTCACTGATGAAATGCGGAGAGCCCTGGATATCATTTAACACAGCATTATATCATCTATTAGAAAATTGATGTTCGGTATAGTTTAATCCTCAATCACCGATTTTAATTCAACAACTCTCCAAGCGTTATTTTCATCAATGAAATTCTTTATTACGGCTGCGTGGCTTGCCCCAACTAATACCATAATCCGCTCATCTCTATTTTCGGTGCCCTTTTGAACCAAAGACCACATGTATAAATTGCGTTTGTACCATTCAGCAGTAAGAAATGGCCCAATGAAATTGTCTTTTGGCCCTGCAATCAAAGGGATTTGATTATGAAATTCATTACTCATTTCCCGCAACTCACGGGTATTTAAATAGTATGTCAAATCCAATAGCGATTCCCCTTTTTCAATTTTCTCGTCGAAGTCATCAGTGAATGTTTCTATCAGTTCCCCAATCTTTGACTGAATTTCAATTTGATGATTCTTCTCTAGTACTATCATTAGACTATCAAATGGAAATTCAGTTCTATAATCAATTCCATTGACCTGGGGCAGTCCAATTCGTTTACCTGTCTTAAATGCCAATTGAAATATTTCGTTCTTTAGATAAAACTCGCTTAAACTATCGTTAGTAAAATAGTTGTCATGTTTGTACAAATTGTAAAGTGAATCTAACTCAGGCTGCTCATCATGACTCCATTCCACAAAAATTTTGGATGGCTTAAAAGCCGAGATCTTACCGGCTATAAAATCTAACTCTTCTTGAGTTTTATCATTTAGAATATCGAAAGATTTTGTCTTAGCAACATCCGCACCTGGATTGTTATAATGAAAGGTACCTATTAGTAAAACCTCTTTTTGATTTTCTATCGAAGCCTTCTCATTTCTAGAAGAATCTTTTTCGGCCGCCTCATCCTTACAATTGAAAAATAGTAGTGCGACCAATACGGCAAATAACATTAATTTAAAATTTCCCATGTCTCGAAGTTGCTTTTGCATGATGAGGTTGTACTTAATTGAAACTAATCCAAATCAAATCGGACACCTAAAGAAACATTTCGTTGTTCAACTACAGCGTCTTTAAAAATAGGGTTCAAATCATACTTGGCATACAGTTGTATTCCATCGAAACCAACATATGCACTCAAACCGTATACAAAATTTGAAGTATTATAACCTCTTTTTAGTTTATCCTTGACATTCTCGCCTCCACGGGTATATTTTAATTTTTGTCTAGTACCTAGATTGAAACCCCCATAGCCCCCTATACCTATTCTGAACTGATTGCGAATCGAATAACGTATTTTCTCATCACTTTCTGTGAACTTTGAAGGACCAAACTCAAAATGTATGGGAAACACGAGATTATCCATTCGAAATTTAGATTTTCTTAAATCGAATTCAAATTCCTGTAACCCTGTTTGTCCATTTTCAACAACGAAATATTGGTTACCCTTTGGCTTTAATCCATTGAATTGAAATGATAGCCCATAACTTAAGCGAAGTACGTTTGAGTTCTTGAAAACTCGAGTTCTCCATGCCCAACCCAGTTCTAGAAAACGACTTCCACCCAATTTATATGGAGAATCTTCCAATGACTGCCCATCGATTATTGCATTGTTCAGCCCAAACGCGATTACGGGATCCACATAGGTACGACGATCATATTTTATATCTTTTTTCCAATCATTTGAATTGAAAGACAGTACGCGTTCTCCGTTAATATCAATTTGGAACATGCCGTCATCATATTCTTCAGAATCCAATAAAATAAAGGTCTCTCCTTCGTTGCGTTCCAGCAAAGAAATCTTGTTATCGATGATGGCTATGCTATTTTCAATATTCATAGCGTGCTTCTTTGCGGCATTCTCTTTCAAGCTCTTGGCCTCCTCATCAGAAATTCTATCATTCTTTATTTGTTCATTGATTTTTTCAATTTCTAGTTTCAGAGCTTTTTTTTCTTGTTTTACTACGTCCTCCTTCAAACTTTGAAGTACGTCTATTTTCTTTTGATATTCTTCCTCCTGTGCATTTAGGTTTTGAGAAAGAAATGAAACTAATACTAGTAAAAGATAAAGTGTGATTGTTCTCATAATAATTTTGATTTACTCAACCCACACCCTACCCCTCCCTAAGAAGGGGAGAATGGAGCTAATTTTAATGATTGATGAATATTTAATTGTTGCGATCTGCAACAGCTGTACGTACTTTTAGGAATCCGCTTTTTAAAGATTCGAAAATTTGATCTCGAAACGATTTATCAAGTTCATCTTCAACTTCCGAAAGTAAGGCCATAGCGTCAACTGAATGATCTTCTCGAAATAATTTATCCGACAGTATTTCATTTTGGGCCTTCCTCAGCAATGAATCTACCTCAGCATCAGTTAGCGCGCTACTGTCTTGCTCGAGGGCATCGACCTGAGCGAGCACTTGCAGCACTTTAGTATTGATAATTTCTTCAGAGCTATCATTCAACGCCATCTGAAAATCATTCGAAGGTTCTGCCAATTCTTTAGTAAAAGTCTCTTTTTTGGTAGCTTCTACATTACTTCTGACCTCTTCTACATTTGTTTTTTCTTCAGGAATCCTTTCGGTTGATACAACCTCATCTACATTTCTTTGGATTTCAATTTTTTGGAAATCGTCCACCTCATCGATAGCTTTCTTTTCATCTTCAACAACCTGAATGTGCGATTCGGAAATTGATGTCTTCGAATTGAAAAAAAACGTTGAAAATATAAGCAAGCCAATAAGACATGCCGCCACAGTGTACCAAAAGTAACCTCTCTTCTTCGGCTGCTCTAGTGCAACATCCTCAAGTTGGTCGCTCAACTTCATCCAAGCGTCGGATGAAGGCTGGATCTCTCGCTCTTCAAGTTGTTTTTTAATATGTTTTTCAAATTTATTCGGTGCCATACCCTATAATATTTTGTTGCTTTAATTTTTCCTTTAGCATTTTTCTCGACTTGAACAATTGTGATCTTGACGTTCCTTCTGAAATACTAAGCATTTCAGCAATTTCAGAATGCGAATAACCTTCTACGGCAAACAATACGAACACTGCCCGATACCCTTCTGGCAAACCATCTATCAAGCTTTGAATATGAGCTACATCCAATTCAGTCGACGTGGTTATACTAGGCGAAGGTGTTCTTTCAAAAATGGTGTCATCGAAGACTACGAATTGCTGTTTTCTCAAATGCGATATACTTTCTCGCACCATAATTCGGCGAATCCACCCCTCAAAACTGCCATCAAACCTAAAGCTATCCAAATGCTTGAATACTTTTACAAAACCATTGACCATCACATCTTCGGCAAAATGTAGGTCTTTAACATATTGCCTACACACACTCAGCATCTTAGGGGCGAACTTTTCATAGAGCCGCTTTTGAGCCTCATGATCTCCCTTTGCCGATTTTTTGATCAGCTGTTTCTCGTTGGTATAAAATGGTATGATTTTCAAAACTGTTTTTGGTTATCTTCTATTAGCATAGACGATTGATGTGACAAAAACGTTGCCTAGGTAGTGAAAATTTATTTTTTCCGCTCGACTACGTAATTGACCATAAGTTCAAGAGAACTCCGATAAGTAGAGGTCGGGTAGGCTTCCAACAAAAGCAACGCCTGTTCTTTGAATGAGAGCATTTTTGAAACCGCATAATCTAATCCGCCGTTTTCTTTCACAAATGTGATTACCTCCTTAACACGCTTTTTATCCTTGTTGTGGTTTTTGATCGAATTAATCAACCACTTTTTCTCATCTTTAGAGCACTTGTTCAAAACATGTATGAGCGGAAGTGTCATTTTCTGTTCTTTGATATCAATACCGGTAGGTTTGCCTATTTGTCTTCCCCCATAGTCGAATAGATCATCTTTAATTTGAAATGCCATTCCGCAGAGCTCTCCGAATTTTCGAAAAGTTTCTACCTCAGGTGAATCAGGTTTTACTGAGCAAGCACCCATACTACAACAGGCCGCTATAAGAGTTGCTGTTTTTTGACGAATGATATCATAATATACATCCTCTGTTATATCGAGCCGACGGGCCTTTTCAAGTTGTAAAAGTTCGCCTTCACTAATCTCGCGCATTGACACTGAAATAATCCGTAAAAGGTCAAAATCACTATGGTCAACAGATAACAACATGCCCCTCGCCAGTAAAAAATCTCCAACGAGCACAGCTATTTTGTTTTTCCACAATGCGTTGACCGAGAAAAAACCACGTCTTTTATTGCTGTCATCTACAACATCATCATGTACCAATGAAGCGGTGTGTATCAATTCAATCACCGATGCCCCACGATAAGTTCGTTCATTAACTTCTCCATTATTCAGAAGTTTAGCGCAAAGAAAAACAAACATGGGTCGCATTTGCTTACCTTTTCGATTTACGATGTAATGGGTAATTCTATTGATTAACGGAACTTTCGAAGACATCGATTCGCTAAACTTCGTTTCGAAAAGTTCCATCTCATCTCGAATCGGTTCTTTTATTTGGGCTACGATTTTCAAATGGGAGGCTTCATTATTATACTAAGGTAAATTTAGGAAAAACAGGGGAGTAAACAGTATTCGGTTAACAGTATTCAGTAGGTAGCGTTATCTACAAAAACGGAATGAAAACCCCAAGGCATTCCAATTTACATAAACTGTTAACTGCTACTATTACTGTTTGTTAGCCAATTGTCCACAAGCAGCATCAATATCCTTTCCTCTTGAACGTCTAACAGTAACTATAATGTTATTTCGCTCTAAGGTTTCGACATACATGTTAATGGACTTCTTAGATGCCTGCTGAAAGGCACCGTCATCAATTGGGTTATACTCTATCAAATTTACCTTTGAGGGGGCAAATCGACAAAAATCAACCAAGGCATCAACATCTTTTTGGGTATCATTAATTCCTTGCCAAACAACATACTCATAGGTAATACGACTCTTAGTCTTATCATACCAAAACTGCAAAGCCTCACGTAGATCGGAAAGCGGGAAGGTGGCGTTAAATGGCATAATTGAAGTTCGGATTTCATCAATAGCTGAATGTAACGACACTGCCAATTTGAACTTCACCCCATCGTCAGCCATTTTTCGTATCATTTTTGGTACTCCAGAAGTGGATACTGTAATGCGCTTAGGGGACATTCCAAGACCCTCCGGGTCAGTTATTTTATCAATAGCCTTTAGCACATTATTATAGTTCATTAGGGGTTCTCCCATCCCCATGAAAACAATATTACTCAAAGGACGGTCAAAATATAATCGGCTTTCATTGTCAATGGCAACAACCTGATCATATATCTCATCAGGATTCAAATTCCGCATTCTTTTCAAGCGTGCCGTTGCACAAAACCTGCAATCTAAACTACACCCTACTTGACTTGAAACACATGCCGTTGTTCTAGTACTTGTAGGAATCAAAACAGATTCCACTATTAGATCATCATGTAACCGAACCGCATTTTTAATAGTCCCGTCATTACTTCTTTGCATCACATCAACTTTAATGTGATTGATGACAAAATTTTGCTCCATCATTTCGCGGGTTTCTTTTGAAAGATTGGTCATCACATCAAAAGAATGAGCAGATTTCTGCCAGAGCCATTCATAGACCTGATTGCCACGAAACGCCTTATCACCATTGGCAATAAAGAATTCACGCAATTGCTCTTTGGTCAAAGCTCGAATGTCTTTCTTTTTTGTTTCCACTACTACTGAATAAAAAACCCCTCTTTAATATATTTCAATGTAAAGAGGGACTTAGACCTTGAATCCTGAGATTCCCATCTTCATGGGAATAAAAATAAACTTCTTAGATAATTAACATTGCATCACCATACGAGTAGAACTTGTATTGCTCTAAAATCGCTTCTTTGTATGCCTTCTTCATCAAATCATGCCCCATAAAAGCAGAAACCATCATTAACAACGTTGACTTTGGCAAATGGAAATTCGTGACCATTGCATTTGCAATACTGAATTCATAAGGCGGAAAAACGAACTTGTTCGTCCAACCGTCAAAAGTATTGAGGGTTTGTTGAGAAGAAACCGCACTTTCCAACCCGCGCATCGCTGTGGTACCAACGGCACAAATTCTACGTTTCCTTGCTTTTGCAGAATTGACTATTTCTGTGGCCCTTTCATCAATAATAAGCTCTTCGCTATCCATTTTATGTTTCGAAAGGTCTTCGACCTCAACAGGGTTAAATGTGCCTAAACCAACATGTAATGTTAATTCAGCAAAATTAACTCCTTTAATCTCCAAACGTTTTAGTAGGTGTTTTGAGAAGTGAAGTCCGGCTGTTGGTGCAGCTACCGCGCCCTCATGCTTTGCATAGATAGTTTGATATCTATCTTCATCTTCCGGTTCGACATCCCTCTTAATATATTTTGGCAAAGGTGTTTGGCCCAACTCCCTTAACTTTCTTCTGAAATCTAGATAAGATCCATCATAAAGAAAACGTAAAGTTCTTCCTCTAGAGGTGGTATTATCAATTACTTCAGCAACCAGTGTTTCATCCTCACCAAAATACAGTTTGTTTCCGATACGTATTTTTCTTGCAGGATCCACCAAAACATCCCAAAGGCGTTGCTCTTCGTTCAATTCACGAAGTAAAAAAACCTCAATACGGGCACCCGTCTTCTCCTTGTTTCCATATAATCTAGCAGGAAAAACCTTGGTATTATTGATGACCATGATATCATCTTCATCAAAATAATCAATAAGGTCTTTGAACATTTTATGCTCTATTTTACCTGTTTCTCTGTGAACGACCATTAATTTAGATTCATCCCTGTTCTCTGCAGGATACTCAGCTAATAAATTATCTGGAAGTTCAAAACTGAAATGCGATAGTTTCATATGCGATTTTTAGTCCTTTGGTTACTATTTTTTGCGGCTGCAAATATACGATGTGCGGATAGCGGATGTCAAGTAAAAGGAGAATTATAATTCTACGACCTGAAATTGCAACGATTTCAAATCTCTCCAAAAGTCAGGATATGATTTGGAAACTACGCCCGCATCGTTAATAACGATGTCCGTTTTCAAAGCAATAGGCGCAAAAGCCATTGCCATTCTATGATCATTGTACGTATCAATGGCAACATTCGATTTTATATCGGTTGCCTTTTCCAATGTCAGCGATTTGTCAGTGACGATAATCGGTGCGCCCATTTTGGAAAGTTCGGTATGCAATGCCTCAAGACGGTCAGTCTCCTTTATTTTAAGGGTATGCAAACCGGTAAGATGACAGCCAACACCAAGTCCAAAGCAAGTGACGGCAATGGTTTGTGCAGTATCAGGCGCATTCGCCAAATTATAACTGACAGCTGTTAATTCGCTTGAATCAATTTTCTTAAGAGTAATCCTATTTTGGTCAAAAACCGTTTCGACACCAAAATCCGAATAGATTTCTGCCAAAACACTATCACCTTGTAAACTGTTCTTTTTATAGGAAGCCAACGTAATCTCCGTACCCACATCAGAAAGGGCGACAATGCTATAAAAATATGATGCCGAACTCCAATCCGATTCTACCACCAAATTTGATGGCCCAACCAAGTTTGTTGGCATAACCTTAATTTGATTCCCAACAAATGTGCTATGGACACCAATCTGTTCAAGTAGCGCCAACGTCATCTTTATATAGGGAACCGAAGTGATTTTCCCAATTAAATCCAGTTCTAATCCATTTTCTAAACTTGGGGCCGTTAGCAATAAGGACGAAATATATTGACTACTTATATCAGCTGGAAGACTGACCTTACTTTTTGACAGTTTCTTTCCTTTTATTTTTATTGGTGGATATCCCTCATTCTGCTCATAGTTAATATCAGCACCCAAACTTCGCAAAGCCTCAACCAGCACTTTGATTGGACGTTCTGTCATTCTTTTTGAGCCCGTTAAAGTGACTTCTTTTCCTTCTTGAGAAGCGAAATAACTGGTGAGAAAGCGCATCGCAGTACCAGCGTGATGAATATCAACAACTCCATTAGAGACTTGTAGCCCTTTTTGCATTACCTCGGCGTCATCTGAATTCGAGATATTCTCAATTGAAATGTTAGGATAAAGTGCTTGTAGCAGCAAAGAGCGGTTAGACTCACTTTTAGAACCGGTGATTTGAACACTTGATTTGAAAAGGGTATTCCCCGGTTTGAACAGTTGTAATCTCAAGACTGGATGTATTAAAAACGAGCCGCTAAGATACTACTATTTCAGCTTTTGGTTATTGTGATGTCGATCATGATCACGTTTAGCCTTAAGATCAAGTTTCTCGTCAAAAGCCTTTTGTAAATCCACTCCTGTCTGATTCGCCAAACAAAGTACTACAAATAACACGTCGGCCAGTTCTTCACCTAAATTCTTCGTCCTATCAGACTCCTTTTCACTCTGTTCGCCATAACGGCGTGCAATGATACGGGCTACCTCACCTACCTCTTCACTAAGCTGGGCCATATTGGTTAGCTCATTGAAATATCGAACCCCATGTTCTTTGATCCAGTTATCTACCTTTTTCTGAGCTGTCTGCAGTTCCATCCTTGGAAATTTTAGATAAAACTACCTTTTCTGTTTGTTTTTCAACAGCATTTTTAAATAATTCTTTCAAGTCAGGATAGTGGTTAGCTGAAATCACCGCTTCATTGATTTTTAAATCAACCATTACCTGAAGATTGTTGCCATTTTCAATGATTTGATATTTGAATGAGCCCATGTTATTGATCAGAACCATATTCATGTTTTCGGGTTTGGAGGTCAATTTATATCCATCAGGAATTTTTATGTTCAAGACATATTTCTCTTGCCAAGGATATGTAAAATCTATTGGGTAATTTCTCTCATCAAGTTTGAATGGGTTCTCACTCATAGCCATATGAAACATCGGGGGAAAATAAATTTTGTCGCCTATCACATCTGCTTGGTCGTCCAATGTAAAAGTGAAACTCTCCATTACAGGCTTTCCAACGATTTTTTTGTTTTTGATCTGATAGTCTGAAATCTCCATTCCAGCATTCTTATTCTCCAATTTCTCCAAGTAATCGTCTTCATCTGAGGCGCTGTACTTATTTCTAAATAAATAGCTATCGTAATCCGTATAGATCTTTCGTTTTTTACCACTAATTTTTCCATCCTCTGAAAGTATTACGCTCAAGTTGATGATCTCTTTTGAAATTTTCTTAGGAATAAGATTCAATGTGGTGGATGTACCGTCTTTTCTAATCATTTTTCCGTGCCAGTTTAAGGCCCTTGTAGGTAGAAGATTTGGTTCAGTATACTTGTTAGAAGCATCTAACAATATCGTTCCTCCATCAACTTCAACAGCTGTAATAACATAATTAAAACCCTCTCTAGTTGGAAATAAAGGTACTCCATGACTCCTTGTACTAACCAATACCGGGTTTGCCTTCAAACCAGCTTCTTGTAACATCGATGTTAAAATAAGATTGATGTCTGCAATATTGCCCGATTGCTCTTTGTAGGCCGTCTTCACCCCTTTATCAACATGGTAACCGTACATATTGTTCCAATTCATACGTTTTTGGACATACAGAAATATAGCGGCTGCCAATTCAGGTTCAGATGATGTTGTACTAACCAATTGCTCAAGATCTTCTTTGAAATATCTACCCGATTTCAGTTGACCACCAAAGCTGTCACTTTCATATATTTTTTTTATCACATCCTCCCAAGTGGTCGAATAGCTTTCTCTCGGTTCCTCGGGAAACTGAACATATTGCAGTTCATAGTTGACAGAACTTCGATAATTATCCATATGGTTTACATGTACTTCTTCCTTTAAGGCCGGAACGTTCTGCATTTCATAACTGGATGTATTAATCTGGTAATTTATTGTTCGTGCATTGAAACTAGTTGACGCGGTGTACTGATTATTTCGGTTCTTGGTGGTATAGTTTATCTTGCCCTGTTTTTTACCAAACTTGGGACTTACAGGGAGATATCCCTTCATTAATGGCTTGAATACAAAATATTCGGGAGTTGCTATTGAGATTTCTTGCTTCTTGATGGGAATGTCATACTGCAAATCAATTTCATCAATGGAATAGTAAAAGGGTGAGGTTACCTGATATTGGTACTCAATAACACAGCCTTCTTTGATATTTGGAAGTGTAAATTTCTCCTCATTCCTATATTTATTGACTACGGTTGAAAAAACGGCCGATTTCTCCATCTTGCTCTTAACAACTTTATCTTCTTCGAGGTAATAGGTGTAAGCCTTTAGACCGGAGATTGACTCTTTATCATTTTTACCTTTATACAACAATTGTGAAACTGTAGCATAGTCAAAACCATCCTTGTTGTAAATTTTAATCCGTTCATATACCTCTGTATGCACCTTAAACCCAGCACCCTGAATATAATTAAATCGTATGCTCTGCTTTCTATATAAAACTGCGGCCGATGTGGAAGAATCTTTCTCATAAACTTTTTCTTCCAATTCTTCCTTGGAGACTTTTCCGAATTTGAAATCTTGTCCAAATACAAGAGTGCTTGTCGAAAATATAAAACAAAACAGGGTGATATTTAATCTCATCATGATAACTATCTTAAATGGTTGCTTGGCTATTTACTGTTTGACTAGCACAATCTGAGCGTCGTCTAGACTGGCTATTTCTTTTCTGAAATTTCGGTAGTCTTTATATTTTTCCTTTGGGTAGTGACCCCTTTTTACCAAAAGATTTCTCGAATAGTTTATTGAATTACTTTCGGAAACATAGGTGAAGGATACTTTGTAGGATCCAAATTCGGTTTCAATGAATTTCTCACTAGGTATGGCTTCTATTTCATAGCCCTCGGGAAGCTGTATTTTAAATTCATCTTCATCATAAAAACCGCGTTGAACCTCAAAAGGAAGTTTTCTATTTCTATACCGATCTGGCACAAAATCGTTGTTATCAAAAGCGTTCACGGTAAATAGAATTCGATTTCCACTAACAGAGGCATAGTTCAGTGCATTCAAAGAAACTCTTTCGGTGAATTGCACTTCGGCTTGGTCATCTGTCAAACTGAAATCTACAACCTTTAGATTATTAATATTACCCCATTCATTTTTGTAATAGTTGATGACATCCTCCTTTGGATTTTGGTCTAATCGAAAGTGTCTATAGTACTTCACTCCTTTAGTAACTACCGTCGCGTCCCCTATAATACCACCTTCGCTATCAAGTTTATATGATGCCTTTATTTGTTTATGATTATCTTCATTGATGTACGCGGTAGTCGTTACCAACTCACCACCATCTGGCTTTACTATCAGCACTTTTCGATCATCCGTAAAACTACCCACATATCCGAATGGAAGCACTTGTGAAGTACAATCTATCCAGTGGTAGGTATTGTTGTATGGAATCGTTAAAATCACGTGATTGCCCTGCGCCAAATCGGGAAAGTCTTCCTCGAAATCAATCTTGTTAGCACCAGCTTGCACAACTGCATAGTATGAATCTACCCCGACCGCTTCCAACAATGCTTTGGTGTAGTTGGACAACCCTTTGCAATCACCATATTTTACACGATCAACCTCAACGGCAGCAATAGGTTGCAAACCTCCAATCCCAATTTGAACGCTGATATAGCGCGTATTATCCTGTACATACTTGTAGATTATTTTGGCCTTTTCTAAATCGTCATCAACACCTGCAGTTAAATTTATCGCTTTTGCTATTGTACCGGGATTCAATTCATCGCGCCCGGTCAGCAGTTCCTTATCAATCCATGCGCCAAGATCTTTCCAATTGTCAACCGTACCTTCATGACCCTTGTAATGAAAATTCTTGATCCTTGTCATAAGCCTTGGAGAGAATTTACCAAATGAAGGGCTCATTCTTTCTTGCTTTATGGCCGGTATATTGCTAGCCGTATATGTGATATTATTAGTTGTTTCGTTTTTTTCAAATTGTAATGATTCAACATTCTTTTCATGAATAATGGGTCTCAATTCTGGATGTGCATAGGTAATCGAATAATGACTTTTTTCAACACTCGCCATGAAGCCTCCCAAAAAATACCATGAGGGAATACTACCTGTATCTGGAGTGACATATTCATAGTTAAATTCAATGGTGTAGGGATAATTTATCGGGGTATAATTGTAGAACAATTGACGATAGTCTGAATAAAGTGAAAATCCGTCCACAGCACTGACATCACTAAAGTCTTTCTTTTTTATTTTTTCTATTTGAGAACCAAGCTTATCATAGACAATGATTTCAATAGATTTGATTTTTTTAGAACTATCATAGCCCAGAGCAGTTCTTGCATGTCGGTTACCAAGCTTATTCAAGACGGTCACTATCTGTTTGTTCTTGACCACCATCTCCTTTTTGGAATGGACTTCAATTTCCATTTTGTCCAAGCGCACAACAGCATTGGCATTTTTGGTCAAAACTTCATCTAACAAAAGGGATTGATATTCTGACTGGGCTGAAGAAATAAAACAGATTAGCAGGGAACTCAGAAAAAAAAGTAAGCGCATTGGTTTGGTTTGGCCGTAGTATTACAACGCAAAGCAACATAATTTCTTACATAAATGATGAAATTTATAGACGAAACTTGATTATTCTCGATTTTTGGTATCAATTAACACCGTAACCGGCCCGTCATTTACAAGTTCTACCTTCATATCAGCACCAAAAACTCCCGTCCCCACTTTCTTGCTCAAATCTTTTTCGATTTGTAAGATGAATTTTTCATAAAGAGGAACTGCCACATCCTGTTTAGCAGCTTTAAGGTAAGATGGCCTATTTCCTTTTTTGGTACTTGCGTGCAATGTGAATTGGCTCACTACAATAGCTTCACCATCTATATCTATAAGTGATTTATTCATGACACCTTCCAAATCATTAAAAATGCGAAGATTGGCAATTTTTCTAGATAACCATTCGATATCCTCATCGGAATCTGCATCTTCGATTCCTAGTAAAATAAGAAGTCCCCATTCAATTTTGGAAATTATCTTATCCCCTACCTTAACACTTGCCTTAGAAACTCTCTGTACTACTACTCTCATTTTTTCTCACCGAATAAATCTGTTCGATAGCTCTCTTCCTCTCCTGTCAAAATTTGAACGTAGCTTTTATATCGACTCCAAGACACCTTCTCGGCATCCAGAGCACCTTTTACCGCACACTTGGGCTCATCTAAATGTAGACAATTATTGAATTTACAACCACCTTTCAACTCAAAAAATTCGGGAAAATAATCCCCGATTTCCTCCTTTGCCATATCAACCATGCCAAACCCTTTGATCCCTGGTGTATCTATTATCCTTCCTTCGAAACTTAGATCGAACATTTCGGCAAAGGTAGTGGTATGTTGCCCCTGAAGGTGTTGCTCTGAAATTTCGGCGGTCTTGATAGCCAAGGTTGGTTCAATTGAATTGATCAGGGTTGATTTACCCGCACCAGAGTTTCCTGCGAACATACTCGTTTTACCAATCATCAATTCTTTTACTTGTTCAACATTTTTACCCGTTTTTGCAGAGATTCCAATACAGGTATAGCCTATATCCCTGTACAATTCAGCCAAGTATTTGACCTCCGCCAGTTCCTCCAAACTATAGGTGTCGATTTTGTTAAAAAGCAGTATAGCAGGTATATCATAAGCTTCTGCAGTTGCCAAAAAACGGTCTACGAATATTGGATATGTTTTAGGGTTATTCAGTGTCACTAGTAAAAAAACTTGATCTAGGTTGGCTGCTATAATATGTGTCTGCTTGGAAAGATTAACAGATTTCCGGATAATGTAGTTTCTTCGTTCCTCGATTCCCGATATAATACCAACGGTTTCATCACCGACCTCTTCTATTTTGAACTCCACTATGTCTCCAACCGCAATCGGATTCGTGCTCTTAATACCTTGAATACGAAACTTACCCTTAATTCTGCATTCATAAAAAGTACCATCTTCGGTCTTTACGGTGTACCAGCTTCCGGTAGATTTATAAACAATCCCTAACATTAATTCCATTTAGGTTACAAAGAAAAGCAATACTTTTATATTACTGTCTTTCAGAAGGTAGTAACATCTAACAACCTTTTTCAGAACTTCAAAAAAGGTACGATTCCATGCAACCCTTCTGCAAACCTATTGTCTATTACTACTAACATATAAATATTTAATCATGAAGAAAATTATACTCATCGCAAGCTTAGTTTTGCTTGTCACCACGGAAATTAATGCACAACAAATCAAAGTAATCACTAGTGTAGAATCTATTGTACCAAGCGGATTGGGTCGTTCGCGTATTATTGATGCACAAGAAGAAAAGAATTTTGGCGAATATACTTCCACCCAAACAGAGGAAGACAATACCAGAAACAAATCAAAAAGAGGGGATATTCGGGTAAAGAATTTTGAGGAAACTAAGCTGCTTAACTTTTATAATATAGCCGGAATTCGTTTTCAGAACATTGCCGCCAATGATGCAGTGATTTCCTCCAAGTTGACCGCAATGATACAAGACGGGTGGGAATTAGTGTTTGTAACAAGTGGTGTAGAAGCCGATGCAGGTGGCGAAGATGGACAAGGCATTTTTATTACCAGGTATATCTTTAAGAAAGAACAATAATTTCCGTCGACTCGAACCCAGTCGAGATATGCAATAAGCATAAAAACGCCCCGACTGGGCTCGATTTGACAGATTTGAACTAAGCTTTTAAAATCTTCTCTTGGTGGTTAATCGATTCTTGGTGAATCGCCTTGAACATACGAAGTACAAATTCTTCACTCAAGCCATTCGACTCACCTTCTAAAATCATTTTGCCTAAGATTTCGTTCCAACGGTTGGTTTGTAGAACGGCTACGTTTTTCTTTTTTTTCAGTTGACCAATACCATCGGAAATTTTCATTCGTTTACCCATCGTCTCGATCAACTGATTGTCAATAACATCAATCTGCGCTCTTAAGTTGCTCAATTGACTATTGTATGCTGCCTCGGGGTCAGATTCTTTTCTGATTTTCAAATCATTCATGATTTGCACCAACCTATCTGGAGTTACTTGCTGCGCGGCATCACTCCATGCATTATCGGGATCATGATGTGTTTCGATCATCAATCCATCGAAATTCAAATCCAATGCCGTTTGAGAAACATCGAAAATCATATCACGCTTTCCGGTAATATGTGATGGATCGTTAATCAATGGTAAATCAGGAAACTTATTCTGAAACTCAATCGCCAATTGCCATTCTGGGATGTTCCGGTATTTAGATTTTTCATAGGTTGAAAAACCTCTATGAATTGCACCTAACTTTTTGATACCTGCTGTATGTAATCTTTCGATTCCACCTAACCACAATGCCAAATCAGGATTCACAGGGTTCTTTACTAGAACAATCTTATCGGTACCAGCCATGGCATCGGCCAATTCTTGCATGATAAACGGACTGACGGTAGAACGTGCTCCAACCCAAAGTAAATCGATATCATGCTCCAATGCTAACTCCACATGGTTGCGGTTGGCAACCTCTGTTGCGGTTTTTAATCCTGTTTCAGCTTTTACCTTCTGGAGCCACTTTAAACCCAAAGCACCAACGCCCTCAAAATTACCTGGTCGTGTTCTTGGTTTCCAGATACCTGCACGATAGTAACTGACATCTGTGTCTTTTAAGCTATGTGCAATTCCCAGCACCTGCTCTTCGGTTTCCGCACTACATGGCCCTGCTATTACTAGTGGATGTTCTAAACCCATATCATCCAACCATGTTCTCATTTCTTTTGTATTCTCCATTACTT
>CAZTLZ010000017.1:18535-30316 GCA_964614665.1 uncultured Maribacter sp. | reverse complement strand
CAAAAAAGCAGTAATTTTCCATATAAAATGAACCATTATCCATCATGAAACAAAGCTATCTACTACTAAGCGCCTTTATCATTATATTGTTTTCGGCATGTACCGAGACCGCTACAAAAGAAAGCCCTTTATCGCTTGCCTTACGGGACATAAAAACAGAATTCGCCCCCGATAAACGGGTAGTACTTTTTGATATTGCTACAGAAGAAAAAGGAGAAGCCGTTGTTTTAAAAGGGGAGACTACAAGCTCAGCGGCGGCAGAAGCACTAAAAGTGCGCTTAGCTGCCGACAGCATACCATTTATAGACAGTATTCAAGTGTTGCCAGCTGATTATCTTGGCAGAACAACAAGGGCATTGGTTAATATTTCAGTTGCCAATTTGCGAAGCAAACCGGGGCATTCTTCTGAATTGGCCACGCAAGCTACCCTGGGCACCATTCTTAAAGTATACAAACAAGAAGATAATTGGTACTATGTGCAAACACCCGACAACTATTTAGCTTGGGTCGATGCTGGTGGAATCGAGTTGGGCGATGTGATCATGGCAGATAATTGGAATGCTGATGAAAAGGTAATTTATACTGAAACGTACGGCCATGCCTATCTTGGCCCCGATGAAAATGCCCCTATTGTTTCAGACCTTACGGCGGGTAATTTATTGACACTAGAAAAAGATGAAAATGCATATTTTATGGTACGATTTCCCGATGGACGTAATGCTTATGTGCGAAAAAACGAAGCAGAGCCCTATACCCAATGGCTTAACAATATAGACGGCACCAATGAAACATTGATTGCCACAGCGCATGAATTAATGGGTGTTCCTTATCTCTGGGGAGGTACTTCAACAAAAGGGGTCGATTGTAGTGGTTTTACCAAAACGGTGTATTTCCTTAACGGAATGGTGATTCCTCGCGATGCCTCTCAACAGGTTCATACCGGCAAACTTATTGATACCACCCGGAATTTTAATATGCTACAAAAAGGCGATTTATTGTTCTTCGGAAGAAAAGCCACTGATTCCACTGCCGAAAAAGTAGTACATGTTGGCATGTGGATCGGACACGACGAATTTATTCATTCCTCTGGAAAAGTGCATATCAGCAGTATGGACAAGAATTCTAAAAACTATGACGAATACAATTTGAACCGCTACTTGCGGACCAAGCGGGTTTTTAAGCAAAAAGGCAAAGGTTTGATCGATTTAACGGCGGCTGTCGCTCTTAAGGATTAGGACAGTATTAAGGGTCCTCCCCTTACCTAAGGGAGGTGAAGAGCAAAAGCGCTTAGGTTTTGCCGGTGGCCTAAACGATGAGTCAGAACGCCAACTCAAAGAAAAGCCCATACAACACTATTTAGATTTATGAAATGAGGTGCGGCAAAAAACATTAGATGGACTCAAAACTAAAGATGATGACTGGTTCACCTCCGAAATAGATGAAGGCATGAATTACCATTGGGCCTGGTATCATGTTAGGGAACATCAGGTAAATCACATGGGTCAAATCGTATTGGTAAAAAATAGATTACCAAAGTAGTATTCTTTACCCGTCAAGAATTAGGAGGAGGGCTTTTTAATTTTTCTCCCCAAAAACCACTTCTAAATGCTGGGCATCAGGCTGTCGTTTTTTACTCATCAAGCTCACTACGACATAGGTCAACATCGACAATAAAAAAGCGGGAATAATCTCGTGAATATCTTTTAAGGACGCATATTCAAAGCGGAAGGCGAAACGCCAAATAATATTGACCAGCATTCCCACAACCATGGAGGCCATTGCCCCTAGATCCGTTCCCCATTTCAGGTACAATCCTCCAAAAATTGCCGGAAAGAAGCTCGCAGCAAAAACTGCCCCTGCGAAGGCGGTCAATTCTACAATACCGGCCATCGGGTAAAGCGTCATCACGAACACTATTAGGCAATAGATAGCCATAAACCACTTTGTTCTTGGTATAATTTTGGCTTCGGGCATGGGCTTCGCAACATGCCAAATATCTTTTACAAAGGCGGTACCGATAATTATAATCACCGAAGCCAAAGAAGACATTCCTGCAGCAAAAAGACCTGCGACACATATTCCACTAACGAATTTATTATCGAATTTATCCAACATGAAGCCGATAACTTCATCGGTGTTGTTGATGAGATAGGATGCTTCATCTGGGGTTGCCATTCCATGAACCAATGCTCCAAGTCCCATGACACACACTAGAGAAATCCCTAGAAAAACAGGCGTCCAAATCATTGCAAACCGCATGCTCTTGGCATTGTTTATCGAGTAGAATCGAATCAGGTTTTTCGGTTCCGATATTTGTTTCATTCCAATGGAAAGTCCAATGCCAAGGATATACAGAAAGGAGACCAATTCTCCGAAAGTCACCAGTCCAGATTTAATAGGTTCTCCAGATTTGGTCAAATGTTCTGTAGCACTGATAGTTTCCATTAGATTATCAGCGCCACCTAAATACATAAATGGAATGGCCAACATCAAAATTGCAACGCCGAACATGATAATGCCTTGAATGGCATCCGTCCAAAGTACAGAATACATGCCGCCCCAAATCGTGTAAACGCAGGTAATAGCGATAATAGCAAAAGCCCCATATTCATAAGGAATGTCTAAAACCGAGGTCAGTACATGGGCACAACCTTTCGCGATACCGATCATATACCAAAGGGTGGCAAAAAGAATAATAATAGCGGACAATACACGAATACTCTTTGCCAAATTGCTTTTGTAGCGCAAATGGAAATAATCAGGAATAGTAAAGGATTTCAATCGCGCCGTTTGAAATCGCATTTTAGGCCCTAAGAGTTGCCATGAAATGATACAGAAGACCGTCCATATTAAACCCATCCAAGCCCAAGAAAGACCATATTGAAAAGATTTTCCTGCTTGACCGATATAGGTATTGGTACTGGCCGAAGTAGAGAAAAAAGCCAAGGAAATTACCCATCCCGGTATTTCCCTTTTTGCGACATAATACCCTTCAACTCCTTGGGAGGCTTTCTTTTTAAAATACCATCCGATATAGAGACAGCCTCCCACATAAATTGTGGTAAGAATAAGTGTCACATAATGTTCATAGAAATAATCCATCAATGCTCAGGATTATGATCACTGTCATCAACGGTAATATCACGCCGGAGGACCAAAAAAGCATTGATAAGCACCAAAATAATGATGCCGAAATAAGGGAATAAGGTTAAAAAATCCATTGTTTTGTAATTGGTTTAATCATTTGTATACGGACTGCGTTTGAACTGACAGCTTGCTAAAACATCTTCTTCAATTCATTTTTGGTCACTTTGCCTAAAACATTCCGGGGCAGTTCTTGTCGTAAGATATAATTTCTTGGGATTTTATAGGCCGGCAATAATTCTTTTAACCACGATGAAATAGAATCAGTATCGATTTCAGCTTCTTTAGAAACGATACATGCTGAAACCACCTCGCCCCATTCCTCATTAGGTAGTCCGACTACGGCACAATCCTCTACAAAGGCATGCTTTCTAAGCACATCCTCGATTTCCAAGGCTGATATCTTATAGCCACCTGATTTGATGATATCCACACTATCACGGCCGAGTATTTTATAAAGGCCATCATTGAGCATGCCGATATCACCGGTAATAAACCAACCATCTTCAGTAAACGCCTTTTTTGTAGCTTCCGGTTTTTGCCAATATTCTTTAAAAACACTTGGGCCTTTGATTTGAAATTCACCAGGTTGGTTTTCTTCCACGGTTTTATTGTTTGAATCTACCAATCGCATTTCAACACTGGGTAACGGCAACCCTACATGACCGGGCCTTCTTTCATTTCGATATGAATTTGATAAGCCCATACCGATTTCTGTCATTCCATAACGTTCGAGTAAAGTTTGACTGGAAATAGATCTCCATTTTTCTAAAACGGGAACGGGCAATGCCGCTGAACCTGAAACCATCAATCGAAGTTTCGATGCAGCTTTAGACATTTTTTGCTGTTCTTCCGACGAAGCTTCTTCCCAATATGAAATTAATTTATAATAGATGGTAGGTACTGCCATAAAGAGCGTTAACCGACCCGATTCAATAATCTTCCAAACAGTTTTGGCATCAAATTTTGGCAGGAATTCACAGCAAGCGCCACTCCACAAAGCACAGCTCATAACATTGATGATGCCGTGCACATGATGTAATGGAAGAATATTCAATATATAATCATCCTTTTCCCATTCCCATGCGTTGACTAACCCTGTAATTTGGGCTTCAATATTGGCATGGGTCGTCACCACTCCTTTCGGTTTGCTGGTTGTACCGCTGGTATATAAAATCATGGCGCGTCTGTCGGAACCAACTTCGGGCAAGGTGCTTGTGTTTTCTTTTAGGACGGACTCTAAAGGAACTACAGAAATTCCTATGGAAGCTTCCATAGGTTTTAAGAACTCAACATAATCAGGGTGCGCAATGACAATTTCGGCCTGGGTGTCTTCCAAAACATATTGAATAGAAGGCAACGGGTGCAAAGTGCATAGTGGAACGGCAATTCCTCCTGCGCTCCAAATACCCCATTGTACAACGGTATATTCAAAAGAAGGAGGTACTAAAAACGTAATTCGAGCTTCGTTGAGGTCGTCTTTTCCGTTTAGAAGGTTCGTGGCAACATTTTGGGAGGCCCCTAAAAGTTGTTCATAGGTATAAGAAGTTTCATTGGAAACTAAAGCTGTTCGGTCTTTAAATTGTTTGGCTCTTTCTAAGAGTTGAATCATAACTTTTATAATTGTACAGTTTTACCAGTTCTAAATGATTCATCCGCCGCTAAAACAATACGAAGACTATTGACTGCATCGCGAAGATGATTTGACAAATCTAAACCATCGACAATTGCTTTTAAAAAATATTTTTGTTCTAATAAACACAGGCCATCATGATCAGGCTCGTCCGAGGTGTCAATTAGTTCATCTGGTTTGGTAAAATTTCCGTTCTCATCAGTTGTGCTATGGTGCAATTTTAAAGCTCCGGTTTTCGAATGGTCGTCCACATTGTCGGAGTTTCCCTTGGTATCATCTACTATCGAAACACAACCTTTTGGACCAATCACATCCTTTACAAAAAAGGCCGTTTCACTCATCATAGGTCCCCAACCAGCTTCGTACCATCCCACGGAACCATCTTCAAAACTAACCTGCAATTGCCCGTAATTATACATTTTTGAATCGATTTCATCAGAAAGTTTGGCGCCAATGGCACTCACACTAATAGGTGTCGATTGCGTCATGAGGCACATGATATCTACATAATGAACTCCGCAATCTACTATGGGCGACATTGATTTCATCAATTGTTTATGCGTATGCCAGTTGGTGCCGGAACTCTGTTGGTTGAGGTTCATACGCATCACCAAAGGTTTGCCTAGGTTTCGGGCAACTTCAACAAATTTCGCCCAAGCTGGATGCACCCTTAAAATATAGCCCACAACCATTTTTTTGTCTTTCTCTTTTGCTAAGTCGACTAAACTTTGGGCTTCTTCGACGGTTAGGGCTAAGGGCTTTTCCACAAAAACGTGAGCGTTTGCGTTCAGAGCCCTGCGGACGTAGTCAGCATGTGTATCAGGATAGGTATTGATAGAAACCGCATCAGGATTCGTTTCTTTCAGAGCATTTTGGAAATCGTCATAGGTCGGATAACCACCTAATTCCTTTGATAATTTATCTCTACTTTCAGGTTTTCTACTGACCAATCCCACGATTTCAAAACCATCCAATTGATGATAGGCCCGAGCATGGGAAGTTCCCATGTTTCCACAACCTACGATTAAAATCTTTATTTTTTTCATCAAAACAATAACACCTAGTTACATTACTAATGACGAAGTACTATTTACAATTCTTCTTCTTTTTGCTTAGGATATAGTTGCGAAATTATGGCTTTACAAAAGGATAGTTGATTTTCCGTTGGTTTAACGCCTTCGGAATTATTCTTCATGTAAGCCGCGACAAATACTTTAAATCGCAATCTTTCAATCATTTTAGGCATCTCGGAGTCGGTCTTAGCAATTTGTTTGTTTAGTTTTTCAAACTCCCTCTCCCACCATTTGAGATTTGCTTTTTCTGGATTTTCATAATCTTTATCTAAACGATTGAGAAAAGAGGAGGTTAAAACAACCTCCTTTTTAAAGGCCTGTTCACGAAGTTTAAGAGTGTTGATATAATCTTTGCTTTTTTTAAGATTTTTAAGTTTTTGTCTTATCGAATCTAGGTTGAAAAATGAACCATAGGTGTTGACGGCACGTTCATAATATTCTGCCGAAAGAAGGGGTTGGCGATTGTTCAATGCGATTTTTGCCCTTTCAAGATTCTTAGTGTAGCTTTTCAGAACCTCACTATTGGCTATTTTTAGATGACCTTTTTTTTGGGATTCTATTTCAAGCCAATCAAAGGCCATCAAAATCTGCTCACTAGGGGGCCATTTATGACCACCATCAAAAGTAAAAAGGGTGTTTCGTAGCTTTAAGCGATTTAGATATTTTTGAACGTCAATCATTTCCATGTAATTCATATCACGGTCTCCACAAAGACCGGCGTACGAGAAGTTTTGTGTTGATGGCATATAAGATGGTACGGATGAAAACCCAGCTCCGCAGGCGATAACCCCCTTAAATAAATCATTTACGGTTGCGATAGCAGTTACTAAACGAGACCCACCGGAAAACCCAGCTAGATAAACGCCGTTTTCATTGATATTGAAATTTGAAAAAACATGATTAAATAGACGCTCTGCAATTGCAAAATTACGGTCTAACGGTCCATTTTTTGAATTGTTGGAGCATACTAAAATATGATTGTATTTTTCTGCCGCATCGATAAAACTATCCACGCCTTTTTTGCCGTTTCCGGCAGGAGAAAAAATGAAAAGAATAGGGGAAAGTTCAGCACTGTTATACGATTTAGGAAGATATAGAGCAAAAGTTTCATTATCACTATTCGCAACAGGAATGGAATCCAGAACTACACCTATTTCAAATATCTGGGCATTCAGTAGTGAGCCCAAACCGAGTAAAACAAGTAGGACTATTGTTTTCATTCTAGTCTTCTAAGGCAAAAGCAATTATTTGATTTCCCTTTTCCGTTCCTAATTTTTCACCACCGCAAGCGATGGCAATAAATTGTTTGCCATTGACCTCGTACATCGCGGGGGTCGCGAAGGCCGCCGCGGGCAACTTATAGTCCCACAATAGTTCTCCTGAATGCTTATCGAAAACCCTAAAAAAACCATCTCGTGATGCACCGATAAAGAGGAGTCCGTTTTCAGTTACTACGGGCCCGCCATAATTTTCGGTGCCAATACCAATTCCTTTTTCGCCTAACTCCGGAGTGTTTCCAAAATTAATCGACCAAATAAAGTCTCCCGAATTTAAATCAATTGCATGCATGGTGCCCCATGGCGGTTTTATGCCTGGCAAACCATTACTGTCAAGAAACTTGTTATAGCCTTTATGCTTATATGTTTTTTTAGCATTTTCCTTTTTGACTGCTTTTTCGACCATATTGTGTTTTATTTCCTGCCCCCATAAAAACTGTAGCAATGCCTTTACTTCGTCACCTTTCAATTGAGGAAATCCGGTCATCATACCTTTGCCTTGAGCAATAATCGTAGCAACTTCATCTTTTTCTTTTCGCAGTTGTATGTCGATTAACGAAGGATAACCACTAGCAGGAATACCTTTTCTATCTCCTTGATGACAGCTAACACAGAATTTTTGATAAGTTGCTTGGCCTAAAGGCGTACTTTTTTCAATTTCATCGGCTACGACCAGTTGAAGGTTCCATGGCATTTCGTTGGCATTAACATAGAGAATTCCGTCCTCGGGATCTGTAGCCGCTCCACCCCATTCTGCTGCTCCATCGTATCCAGGAAATAAAATAGTCGGAGCCAATGAAGGAGGGCCATATTGTCTTATGTCAGCAGATTTGAAGATTTCCAATAATTCGTCTTTGTTATCAGCATGTGGACTAATATCGGCCCCTGTTAAATCTTGTGCTTGACGTGCAAAGGGTTTTGGTTTGACAGGAATTGGTTGTGTAGGCCATGCTTTTTCTCCTTCCATGATTGACGCAGGCATAGGCACTTCTTCAATATCGAATAGTGGTTCGCCGGTCATCCTGTCAAAGACGTACACGTAACCCTGTTTGGTTACTTGCGCTACGGCGGCAATTTTTTTGCCCTCTCTTTCGACCATCAAAAGGTTTGGTGGAGCTGGGGGATCGCGATCCCAAATATCATGATGCGTAAATTGAAAATGCCAAAGCCGTTCGCCCGTATTCGCATCTAATGCTAAGAGTGTATTCGAATAGAGGTTACTGCCTAAGCGATTACCACCATAAAAATCTGGTGCGGCGGAACCTGTAGGAATGTAGATTATACCTGAATCTTCATCAACAGCCATTCCTGACCAATTATTTGCGGCACCAATGAGATCATCTTTATATGCCTCTTTGCTCTGCCAGGTGTCATAACCTTCTTCACCAGGGTGCGGAATGGTATGAAAAACCCAGGCCAATTCGCCGGTAACAATATTAAATGCCATAATATCACCCGGGGCTGCACCATCACCTTCAGAGACACGTATTGGCATCACGATTATGTCTTTATAAACCGTACCTGGAGTGTTCGAAATCACAAATTTTTCTTTTGCCGATTCGGGCATTCCCGAACGCATATCAATTTTGCCATTCGATCCAAAAGATGAAACAGGTTCTCCGGTTAGTGCATTTAATGCGAAAAGGTCGGGGCCACGAGTCACCAAAATGCGCTTGTCATTTCCTTTCTCCCAGTAAGAAAGACCGCGAGATGTTGAATGCCAAACTTTTACGGAATCGCCAAATTGCCAGATTTCCTTCCCGGTTGCTGCGTTTAAGGCAACAACCCGCAATGCGGCAGTTACTCCATACAGGATTGAATCAATCACTATCGGATTCATTTGCATTTGTCCGGAATCAGGTGCTTCATAGGACCAAGCAACCTCTAGATTTTGAATATTTTCAGGCGTAATTTGCGAAAGGGTGGAGTAGTGGCTGCGACCTGAATCACCTAAGTAGGAAGACCATGTGGTATATTCTTTTTTAACCGATCTTTCTTTGGAATTATTACAGCCTTGAAAGATGAAGGCAAATAAGTTCAAAAGTAGGACCGCAAGAATAAATTTTTCGAAACGCATTTTTTGAAATAGAAGGTTTTCTTAAAAGTAATGAAATTTTATTTTTTTCAGAGTTCGATACTTTGATTGATTCTTGCAATGTTGAATCCGCAATTAAGAACGTTTTTAGATTCTTCACTTTCTTCTCTTAGCAATGGATTGGTATGATTAAAATGTATAAAATGAATTTTTTTCTTTTCAGCGGCTGGAAGCTTTTCAAATAACGTCATACTTTCTATTACAAAGGGATGCGGAATTTGGGAGATATCGCGATTGTCGATTTCTTCAGCGTCGTAGAAAGTGGCATCTAAAAAAGCATAATCCACTTTTTCTATTTCAGCAACTATACTGGTTTTCCATTTCTCCCATTTATCGATGTCCGGAATGAATAGCGCACTTTTATTAGGTCCAATGATTTTAAAGCCAACAGTTTCGGAGAATTCATCTCGATGGGGAACAGTAAACGGAATCACCTTTATCCGCTCCGTTAATTGTATCTCTTTTCTATTTTCAAGGGAATTCAATAGAATATTTTCATCGCTCACCAACTGATTCCAAGGGCCATTACTCTTCAGAAAACTATTCATTTTTGGCATTGTAAAAACAGGAACTTTTTTTGCATTGGTTGCTTCTTTCCCCAAATACATTAATCCCGTATAATGACCAATATGGGCATGAGTAACGAAAATTCCGTCAGGAATATCTGTGATTTTAAAAGAAGCGGCTAATTGTATGTCTCGTAGTTGAGTTGTTATATCGGGAGTAGCCTCAAAAAGGAAAGTTTTTTGCGATTCAACGTCTAGAACACCTAAAGACACAACTTTTCTCGACGAATCAGGGTTGTTGAACAACGAAGCACAACACTCTTTTTTGCAGGCTATATGAGGAGAACCGGCATCTTGCACAGTGCCTAATACGACCAGAGAAACTGATGATGTTTTCTTTTCACCTATTTGAAACTTTTCTTTGCTTCCTTGTCCACATGAAAAAAGGGAAACACCTAAAAAAAGTAGAAAATGGCACCTCATTTTAAAGCCTTAATAATCAGTTGTTTGATAAAAAGGCACGAATGTCTTTTGATAGTTTTATCAAATCGGGCTGATGAGTGTACATCATATGCCCGGCCTCATAATAGGTCATTTGGACTCTGTTTGTTGCGATACCATTGCGTGCAAAGGTATATTCCGCATCAAAAAACGGTGTTATCAAGTCATAATAGCCGCTGGCCACCATCACTTTCATCGAAGGATTTCGTCTCATCGTTTCACCTAGTTGTGGAGCTGTATTTACGGGCATGGGCTCCCAATATTGGCCATCTGGTACTGTTCGCCATCGCCAATTGCTTCCACCGCCCGAGGTGATGTAAGGCCTATCCATTTCTATGTTCAATTCTGAAGCAAAATAATGGTTCAAGGCTGCGGTATACGCAGAACTTATTTGATAGCTCGCAGGGTCACCAAGATGTGGTCGCTCGGCTACTTTATCCACTTCATCTCCCATAAAACGTCCATCTAAACGACCAACGGCCAATCCTTTATCTTCCAAAAGCTTCTTTTGAAAACGACCCATAAGAATTCGGAGGTTGGAGTGAAGAATGTATGTTTTGTCAAGCCCTGTGAAATAACTAAGCTTTTCTGCAATTTCCTCTTTTTCCGCCACACTTAGAAGATTTCCTTTGTAAAGTGCGGGCGTATAGGTTGTATAGGTGAACTTTCTACACTCCTCCACAAATTCGGCCAAGGCCTTCCCTTGCCCAGCTTTTTTGTGATACCATGCGGTGGCAGCCATACTGGGCAGATAGGTGATATATGAGGTCATATTGTAATGAACGGATGTAGACCCGGCGTAGTCAAGAGCTTGCGAAATCAGAATCATTCCGTTTAAAGCCATGTTTTGACCCGAACCTTCTAATGCCTTTCCTAGATACGCCGCCCTAGTGGTACCATAGCTTTCACCTGCGAGATATTTAGGAGAGAACCAACGTTTGTTTTCGGTAACCCATTTGCGAATGAATTGGGCAAAGGAGTCAACATCTTCTTTAAGACCATAAAAATCTTTTCCTTTTCCTTTCCCTACTAAACGACTATAGCCTGTACCCACAGGATCGATAAAGACTAAATCCGTAAGGTCTAATAATCCATGTTCATTTTTTACCAAGTTGTATGGTGCCGCCCCATCATCTTTTTTCGCATCAGAATCTACTTTGACCACTTTTGGCCCGAAAAACCCCATATGTAGCCACATCGATGCGGAACCTGGCCCTCCGTTGAACACAAAGGTTACAGGTCTTTTGCTAACATCGCCCATTGCCGTTTTTGTATAAGCCACAGACCAAAAGGAAGCAATAGAGTCACCTTTTTTATTGGTTAGATATGTTTCTTTGGCCGTTGCTTTGTAACTGATGGTTTTACCTCCAAAAACGCCTTGATGCGTTGTTACAAATGATTTCGCCTTTGGAATGGGCTTGATATCTTCTTTCTTTTCTTCATCCTGAGCAAAAGCCAAAACCCCGAAAAGCAATAGTGCGGCTGGTATGATTTTCTTCACCTTCATAAATAGTATTGTTTAATAAGAACAAACAAATGCTTGAATCTTTTC
>CAZTLZ010000017.1:0-18435 GCA_964614665.1 uncultured Maribacter sp. | reverse complement strand
TTTTCCGAATTTAGATTCTTAGGTACGTTTGTTTGAATATTCAAGATATGGATAAAAGGGCAGTTTTGGAATATTTTCGATATCGTATCGAAATGCCAATTCTAGAGATTGTTAACCAAAGGGTTATAGATAGGTATTCGAGTCAAAAACCCCATGTATTTTAAAAGAGAAGTGTTATGAACGGTTAATTAGACATTCCGACCAGGCAGTCGGTTTTTGAATCAAAAAAATAGGGTATAAATAAGTGTCTAACGGACATATTGAAATAGAAATCAGCTAAAAGATCCATAAATAGTACATTTATAGATGAAAAGGATAGTTTACAAACTACCTGGTTTGTAAAAATGCCCTGATGATAATGGTAAAAACAATGATTCAAATAGCATTTCAGCTCGAATTTTCACTAGAAATGTCAAATATCAAAAACAGAAAAGATATAGTATCTTTCATCTAACAATAAATTCAAAAGAAGGTTATGAATCTATTAAGGATAAGTGTTATTTCTAAAACTTCGTTAGCAGTTCTATTTACGTTTGGTGCATGCTTTTTGGCCAACGGCCAAGAGGAGGCTTGGCAAACCATGTTCAATGGAAAAGATTTGGACGGGTGGACCACAAAGATTCACCACTATGAAGTTGATGACAACCATGGAGACACTTTTCGAGTTGAAGATGAAATGATCAAGGTGCGCTATGATAATTACGAGGGTGATTTCAACGAACGTTATGGTCATTTGTATTATGACAAACCCTATTCTTCTTTTCATTTGTCTATGGAATATCGATTTGTTGGTGATTTGCATCCCGGAGCCCCTAGTTTTACATTAAAGAATAGCGGACTCATGTTTCATTCGCAAGACCCGCGAACAATGCCCAAAGAACAAGATTGGCCAATTTCCGTAGAAATGCAATTTTTAGCAGGAATCAATGAAGGCGAGGCAAGACCCACCGGCAATATGTGTTCACCGGGAACGGATGTTGTATTTGAAGGAAAAATTGACCCAAGGCACTGTATTAATTCAACTTCCGAAACCTATTTTGGGGATCAATGGGTAAAGGCCGAATTGATTGTTTATGGAGATTCTTTGGTAAAGCATATAATTAACGGAAAAGAGGTATTGCGCTATACAAAACCTCAAATAGGTGGTGAGGTTGCAAATCGCTATGACCCCGACCAAAAAATAGATGGAACTTTGTTAAAAGAGGGTTTTATTGCACTGCAAAGTGAAGGTCAACCGATCGATTTTAGAAATATCAGAATCAAGAATTTGGAGTGAGGGTTTTGATAAGGCATCTTATCATCTAAATTATACAATCACAAATCTTCAGGGTATTTTCCAGCTGTTGTCCATCCGCCATCAACGGGGATTAATTGACCACTGATATGGGACGCCTCCTTTGAAAGCAAAAATAGACACGTACTCGCGATATCTTCTGGGAATCCAACCCGTCCGTTAGGATTTAGCTTACTCCAAGTTCCCTCGTAATCCGGCTGTTCTTTGGCGGTTCGTTCGGTAAGCGTAGCGCCAGGGGCGATTGTGTTCACTGTAATTCCGTGTTTGCCTAGCCCGTAAGCGAGGTTTTGACCCATCATATGAAGGGCGGCTTTGGTCATTCCGTAGGCAGTCAAATCGTGATAGGCCCGAATACCGACTTGAGAAGACATTAAAACGATTCGACCTCCCTTACCCTGCTTGATGATTTCTTTGGAAACACGTTGTGCCAAAAAGAAAGCACCTTGAAGGTTGAGTCTCATTACTTTTTGAAAAGATTCTGGAGTAAATTCCAGAAAATCCCCAAAGAGCGTAATCCCCGCATTGGGAATCACAAAGTTGATCTTACCAAATTGTTCAATAGTAAAATCGACCATTTTATTTATCGTTGGCACATCACCAGCATCTCCGAAAAAAGAAATACAGTGCCCGGGATGCATTGAGGCAAGTTTAGCGGCGGCCGATATCGCCTTGTCTTCATCCATGTCGTTCAAGACCACATTTGCACCTGCCTTGACCAATAATTCCACGATGGCATAACCAATTCCTTCGCCTGCGCCCGTTACGATGGCAACTTTGTCTTTTATTCCCGAATACTGCATTAAAAGTAATTTATTGGTGTTCCTTTGACATTTGATTCATAAACAAAAAGACCTCCACTCTGTGGAAATTCTTCAAGCTGTCTATGATCCAGACCACTTCTTGCCGTTGTAATATACAAGGTTTTCAAATCTTTTCCACCAAAGCAACATGAAGTTACATGAGGTGCAGCTACTTCTATTTTCTCGAGTACTTTTCCCGTTTTAGGATTCCATCTTCGAACACAATTGCCACCCCAATGGGCCACCCATAACATATCTTCTTCGTCAATACACATTCCGTCGGGGCTTCCGAATTCCTTTGGCACTTCAATGACTACCTTTGGATTGGAAATCGAGCTATTATTTAAATCAAATTCAAAGGCACGAATTTTAAAAGATGGGCTGTCGATATAATAAAATGTCTTATTGTCGGAAGTCCATGCCATTCCGTTGGACACCGAGGTGTTTGCTATTTGCTCCGATGGCTGAAGGCTTGGCGTCACACGAAAAAAATTGCCTGCTTTTGGAGTACAATCTTTATCCATTGTGCCAATCCAAAAAGCTCCGTCAGGACCAACTTTTCCATCATTAAAACGTATGCGAGAATCAGAATTTTCTAAAACGCCAAGTTTGATTAAATGCTCAGCTCTGCAATCATAGGTTGCCAAGCCTTTCTCCATGGCCAAAAGCATGTTTCTATTTTCCATAGGCACTGCCGCACCGATCATTTCATTAAAAGTCCAACTTTCGTATTTTTCTAAGGATGGGTCGTATCGGTGTAGTTTGTAGCCTTCGATATCGACCCAAAACAATGTCATTTTCTTGTAATCCCAAACTGGGCCTTCTCCCAAAATCGATTTTGCATCGAACAATAAATTAGCATTTCTCCTCATAAATTTGGACATTCAAACAAACAATACCTAAATATAAGATTATGAAAAAGGTTTTGATAGTTTTAGCGGTATTTTGCTCTTTTCAGCTAGTTAATTCACAAATCGACACCATTCCCAAGACGGCATTTACCAAAATGTATCTTCCCGTTTGGGAGGAAGCCGTTTCACATTGCCTTGATGTTGCAAATGCAATGCCGGAAGAATTGTATTCGTATAAGCCAACCTAAATTAGCAAAACCTTTGGCGAGCAAATGGTGCATATAGCTGCGGCATCTAAATTGTTGACCCAACGCTACGTTCAAGGGATGGAGGTAGAACCAAATACCCCGGATGCATCCAAAATGGACAAGGCAGCCATATTAAAACTGTTACAATCGAGTTTCAATTACACCAAAGAAATAGTGCAAACTATTAATCAGAAACAGTTAGATGAAACCTGCAAAATGTATCATAGCGGAAACACCGTTAGCAGGGCATTTGCGCTTTTTTATGTACAGGATCATATAGCGAATCATCGAGCAAAAGCGAACCTATACTTGCGAATAAATGGGGTAGAACCGCCGGAGTATACCTGGGGACTTTATTCTAAAATGCTTGTATATTTTTCATTATTTCCCAAAAGCTCGGTTGCCGCTAAAATAGCATCATCATTGGCAAGGTAGTAGTTATAGAGTCCATCACGGTAGAAATATCGCTTTACGATTTCGTCTTCCAACTTACTTTGAATTTCTTTTTGGTGCGTTTCTAAGGCGGTGGTTTTGCTAGCCCCGATCTCAGCCAACAATGCCTTAAAGTCATTTTCGATAGCCTCATTGAAAATCACTTCTTCGCGATTCGCCATTGCTTCTTTCAACACCTTTTCGGTCTTGGTTTCAAAGGAAAAATCACTTATGGAAACAAAGGCTTTGAATCTCTGAAAATCATCCTTGGTGAAATTGAACGCACTTAGATTTTCCAATTTATTCTTGTAATAATAATCCGTAGCGAAGTCGAAAATAACATTATTGTTGAGTAGTGCTCTCGTTAAGGAGTTTGCCTTTACGGCCGCGATTTCAATATCTGGCAAAACACCGCCGCCATCTTGAACTTTTCTTCCGTTTCGGGTTTTGAATTCGTTAAAAGTTGTATTTCGAACAGCCTTGTTATTTTCATCCCTGTTCCAGTAGTCCAAAGATTGAATACATCGTCCTGAAGGGGTGAAATATCTTGAGATGGTTACTTTTAACTGGGTCCCATAGGTCAATTTCATCGGGCGTTGCACAAGCCCTTTACCAAAACTACGGGCACCCATCACTACAGCACGGTCTAGGTCTTGTAAGCTTCCGGAAACAATTTCACTTGCCGAAGCACTACTGCCATTAACCAAAACCACAAGCGGAATCTCAGTGTCAACAGCTTTGTTTTTGGTCTTGTATTCGCGGTTGAATTTCTTGACTTTTGATTTCGTTGTAACAATAAGCTCTCCTTTGGGAACAAACAGGTTGGTCACATTAATCGCTTCTGAAAGTAATCCACCTGGGTTTCCCCTAAGATCCAAAATGATTTTCTCCGCACCTTTTCCCTTTAGATCAACAAGTGCTTCTTTGGTTTGACCCGATGCCTTCTCGTTGAATTTCGCAAGTACAATATAGCCAGTTTTATCATCGACCATATTATAATAGGGCACAGCATCAACTTCAACTGCCGCCCGCGTAATGGTGGTTGTTTTGGTTTCACCTTGTCGTTTAAAAGTCACGGAAACAGAAGTATTATTTGCTCCTTTCAGCAATTCACTTGCATTGTCCTCAAAATCCGAAACATTGATTTCACCAATTTTAATGATTTCGTCCCCAGCCTTGAGACCTGCTTTATCCGCTGGGTAATCTTTGTAAGGCTCGATTATCAAAAGACGGTCTTTGTAAGATCTTACGGTCGAACCTATTCCAGAATACTCACCCGTATTGTTTATACGATATTCCTCAACATCTTGTTCATTCAAAAATTTAGTGTAGGGGTCTAAGTCGTCAAGCATATTTTTGATGGCGGTATCCATCAATTCCGCAGGATTAGTCTCATCCACATAGTTCATATTCAACTCCTTGAAAAGGGTTGTGAATATTTCAATTTGCTTGGCAATTTCAAAGAAATCACTTTTAAAACCACTTCCTACAACTAAGAACATCACGGCAATTACCGGAATCAAAACCTTCTTTTTCAAGATGCTATTCATGACTGACTTTTTTAATGAATTTATGCAACACCAACTTCATTTGTACGTCTACCTGTTGATAGGTCGGCATTTCTGTACCAAGATATAAAAACAGGAACGCAAAACTTCCCTCGCTATTGTTAAAAACAATTGCTTTGTTCAAACGATAACTTTCTCGCAACAAACGTTTGATACGGTTGCGTTTTACAGCGCTTTTAAACTTTTTTTTTGGCACGGTGACTCCGGCTTGAATACAAACATCAAGAGGAGTTTTTAATTTTATGTAAACGAGCTTGATCGGAAAGCTTGAGACACTCTTTCCCTCCGTGAAAAGTTGCTCAATAAGTTTTTTGCTTTTTAATTTTTCTTTTTTCGGGAAAGTATGACGCATAGTGCAGTAAAATTACATATAAAGGGACAGTTTCACTTCATGACATTTGTCATAGTTCTCACAGCCTATAGCTTTTAACTTAGAGGAACGTCTGTTTTGCACGGAGAAAAGATTCAATAAATCATTTACTATGGGAGAATTAAAGGTAGAAAAGCTAACGGAGAACAGCGCTAAGGCCAATTACATCAAGAGGCTTCTTACGGATATAGAAGCTTTAGAAGTCATGTTGAAAAAAGGGATGTTCGAAAATGATACTATTCGAATCGGAGCAGAACAAGAATTTTGTTTGGTGAATTCAAAATGGGAACCTTCAAATAAGGCAATACAAGTGTTGAAGGCAATCGACGATAGTCATTTCACCACCGAAATAGCACTTTACAATCTTGAAATCAATCTTGATCCGTTTGAACTTTCAGGAGAATGCTTCTCACAAATACACCAAAAATTAGACGAACTATTATCAAAAGCGAGAAACGAAGCATCCAAAAAGGATTTAAAAATCATACTTACGGGCATATTGCCTACTATCGATTCCAGGCATTTGAAAACGTCTTATATGACGCCTATCAAACGCTATGAAATTTTGAACCAGATTATCTGTGACTTGCGTGGTGATGATTTGGAACTTCATATAAAGGGCGTGGATGAAATCAACCTTCATCACGATTCAATTCTTTATGAGGGTTGTAATACCAGCTTTCAAGGGCATTTGCAACTAGATGCAGATGACTTTGTGAATAGTTACAATTGGGCGCAGGCTATTGCGGGCCCTATATTATCCATTTGTGCTAATTCGCCGATATTAATGGGTAGAGAGCTTTGGCAAGAATCTCGAATCGCCCTTTTTAGACAAAGCGTGGACACTAGAGCAAGCACCTACTTGCCGAGTGAGCGGGATGCCAGAGTAGGTTTTGGCAATAATTGGGCGAAAGGTTCAATTGTTGATTTTTATAAAGACAGCGTTGTGAATTTCAGAAGTTGGATCACGGGAGATTCGAACATTGACAGCTTGAGCGAATTACAAAACGGTAAAATACCTAAACTTAAAGCATTACAACTTCACAACGGAACGGTATATAAATGGAACAGGCTCTGCTATGGCATCACTGATCAAAAGCCCCATGTTCGTATCGAGAACAGATATCTTCCTGCCGGGCCGACCACGGCCGACGAAATCGCCAATTTTATGTTTTGGGTGGGCGTTATGAGAGGCCGTTCAAAACAATACGACGATATTCATGAAAAAATGGATTTCAAAGATGCCAAAAGTAATTTCTATAATGCAGCACGATACGGAACCGCAGCACAGTTTTATTGGAATGGGGGCTTGGCACCTTGTAAGGAACTATTGCTTGATGAATTTCTTCCTATGGCTTATAGAGGCTTATATAGTATGAAGGTCAAACCGGAAGATGTGGAAAAGTACCTTGGCATAATAGAAAATAGGGTCAAGGGAAGAAATGGTTCTCGTTGGATCGTTGAAAGTCTCAGGAAGCTAAAAAAAGAACACAAAACATCAGATGCGTTACGGATATTAACTGCAAGCATGTATGAACACGAACAAAAGGGGTATACCATTGATGCATGGCAGTTAGCAAGAGGTTATGAGCATATACCCAATGAGGATGAAAAGGTGTTACGTCACTATATGAACACTAGAATAATAACAGCCCAAGAAAACGATAGTGCAGCATTGGTCTTAAAAATGATGCAATGGAAAAACATTCATCATGTACCTATCGTAAATGTCCATTTTGATTTAGTTGGATTACTCACCTGGACTGATGTTGAAAATTATTTGGGTGATGCGGAAAGTCTTAGGGTTTGTATTAAAGATATTATGAGAACCAAATTGATTACGGCTACTCAAGAAACCAAACTTGTAGAGGCGAAAGAACTTATGAATGAGCATCAAATCAATTGTCTTCCGGTAGTTGAAGGCAAAAAGCTGATGGGTATCATTACAACAAAAGATTTGTAACAAATGCTCAAATCATTGGAAAAACCCATTCAGGTTTCGAAAATCACGAGGTTTATTGGGAGCTTTGAAGGAAAAGTAAAAGGACCTACCATAATTTTTTTTGGCGGTATTCATGGAAATGAACCTGCCGGGGTAAAGGCTTTGGAAAATGTTTTTACCCGTTTGAAAGGGACTAAGTTGGAAATCAAAGGATCGGTTTTCGGAATACGTGGAAACATACCAGCACTACTTCAGAAGAAACGCTACATCAAGAACGACCTAAACCGGCTTTGGTCTTCTAAACAAATAGAGGAAATTGAAAGAAAAGACCGTTCGAGCTTAGGCCTAGAGGAAATGGAGCTCTTGGAAATCAGGCAGATAATACTTGAATTGTTGCAAACGCAGTCTTCGCCATTTTACTTCATTGATTTTCATACCACTTCCAGCAAAACATTACCCTTTATTACAATAAACGATGCACTGATAAACCGCAGGTTTTCACAGCGGTTTCCCGTACCAATAATTTTGGGAATCGAGGAGTATTTGGAAGGTCCTCTTTTAAGTCGAATGAATCAATTGGGGTATGTTTCCTTAGGCTTTGAGTCAGGCCAACACAACGAACCCGCGGCTGTGGAAAACAGTGTGGCATTCTTTTGGCTAACCTTGATTTTCACAGGTCTTTTATGCAAAGAACAGTTGTCAGATTTTGAAGAACAGTATGAACTGCTGACCAAAGCGGCGATGGCAAATACTGATTTCTATGAAGTGGTGTACCGCCATACATTGAATTCAACAGACGAGTTTTCAATGCTTCCAGGTTTTAAGAGTTTTCAAAAGGTAACCAAAGGCAAACATTTGGCCCAGCAAAACCATGAGGAAATTCGAGCGAAGAAAAATACGGTCCTATTTATGCCTTTATACCAAGAACAGGGTGCGGAAGGGTTTTTCTTGATAAAAAAGATTTCCAAATTGGCGTTGAGACTATCTATTGTCATAAGAAGAACAAGGTTGGAAAGGGTATTGGTCTTATTACCTGGAATTTCATGGAATAGCCCTAAAAAGCAGGCTTTGCTTGTAAACCTTTCAATTGCCCGATTCTTTACAAAGTCCTTTTTTCATTTACTTGGGTATCGCTCTCAAGTAAAAGACCAGACCCATGTTTTAATGCACAATAGAGAACTAACGGCAAAAAATAAAATGTACAGAAATGAACCTTGGTACAAGGATTGGTAAAAATAATCTAATTGACTTTGCTAGTCTTTGGGCATGGCTTTTGGTTCCCAAGTATTATTTTCAGCATTGACATCTGCCATCAACTGCGAAGGATCGATCATGATACCTTTTATGTGTTCTAGAGGGCGATTTACGGAAAACCCATATGTTGGATTTGTCCATGGCCAATCTTCCAAAACGGTTCTTTTGAGGTTTGGATAAGGATTGTCTTTTTCACCACGCATCATGCGTAGTGGAGCGTAAAAAGTTTCTTGAGTGCCATCAGTGTACACTACCAAAACATCAATAGGCATTGGCATTAACCCTATTCGTTCCATTGCGATTTTAGTTTTGCCGCCATCGGCAACAACTTCTTTAATACCGTAATCGATAGTATTTGTGGTTTGAGTCCAATCGGTCAGGTACCAATCTAATTCCATTCCAGATACCTTTTCTGCGGTACGTTTAATATCATTGGGCACTGGGTGCTTGAACTTGAAATCATTGAAATATTTGCGTACCGTTTCCATCAATTGGTCTTGACCCACAACATAACCCAATTGCGATAAGAAAATGGCCCCTTTACTGTAGGCTGAAATACCATAAGGGGTATTTGAGTCGTAGCGGTCTGCATGTGTAGTTTGCGGTTGTTCTTTTCCAGAGTTCGTAAGATAATAATATCCTTTATAAGAGTTTTCAAAGGGAAAATCTTTATTCTGCTCTCTAATTTCATTGCTACACAGCGCAGAAATAAAAGAGGTAAAACCCTCATCCATCCACTCATGTTTTGCCTCGTTGGTCGCCAACACATGTTGAAACCAAGAGTGCGCAAGCTCATGAATCATTGTGCCAATAACACTGCCAGGTTTATCACCACCTGTAATCAAAGTTGCCATTGCATATTCCATTCCGCCGTCTCCACCTTGAATTACCGAGTATTGGTCATAAGGATAGGCACCGATGTTTTTGTTGAAAAAGCTCATGGCCTTTTCGGTCATGGGCTGAACTTTGGTCCAAGTGTCTTTATATTTTTCATCATTCTTGTATAGAAAATGTAGTGTAGGCCCATTTTCCATTTGCAAGGTGTCATGCACATAGTCTGGATCGGCCGCCCACATGAAATCATGGACCATGGGAGCTTTGAAATGCCAAGTCAAGGTTTTTCCTTTCGTCTTTTTGACCTTGGAGTTGGAAGCTTCATAGCCATGACCAATTTCTTGTGGGTTTTGCAAATAACCTGTGCCCCCTACAACATACTTTTTATCAATGGTCAATTTGACATCAAAGTCACCCCAAACACCATGAAATTCTCTAGCGATATAGGGATCCGCATGCCAGCCTTCAAAGTCGTATTCCGCTAATTTTGGATACCATTGACTCATTGAAAGCGCAACGCCATCTTTGTTGTTTCGACCAGAACGTCGAATCTGTACGGGAACTTGACCTTTAAAATCCATTTCAAGGGTGGTTTTTGCACCTGGTGAAATTGGCTTGGCCAACGTAACAACTAAAACTGTACCTTCTTCAGAATAGGTAACATCCGTACCATCTTGCTTGAGTGAAGTCGGGTGCAAATAACCAATTTGACTTTCCGTCAAAACGGCAATTCTGCTTGATTTATCCTCATTGGTCATTCTACCATCAGGATCTGCGATATTCCGAAGGCGCATATCCATTTCACTGCCTGGTTGAAAAGCATTGAAGTACAGATGATAGTAAACCCTACTTAATTCGTCCGGGGAATTATTGGTGTAAATGAGTTTTTGTGTACCCTCAAATTGAAAGTTTTCGACATTCATATCAACTTCCATGGTATAATCGACATGTTGTTGCCAATAAGAAGCATTTTGGGCTAACCCTATTGCGGATACAAAAAGCGTGAGTAAAACTGCCTTTTTCATATAAAATGTTTTATTATAATTTGATTTTTCCTGCCGCAACGCTTTGCGCCATAATCAAGGCGTTGTAAGCGTTTGCAATTCTTCCTGAAGTTGATATATCATCCAATCCGGCCGTTTTTCCTGGCTCACCGCCCAATATAACTTTTGCCTTTATTGGCAACCCGGATTTCATAATTATTTTCTTCACTTGTGAAGCAGACAGTTTTGGATACTGAGAGCGGATTAATGCTGCCACACCCGCTACACCCGGTGCCGCCATCGAGGTTCCCGGAGAATACTCATAGGTGTTCTTAGGATAGGTTGAATAGATGTCCGTTCCGGGGGCGAACACATCTACATTGATTTTTCCGTAATTGGAATAGTCCGCTACTAAAGTAGATCCATATTTAGGATCGAGAGCTCCAACGGTAATCACATTATCGGCTATTTCTGGTCCGTTGTTGACCTGATCATTTGGAAAATTAGGAATGTTCGGGTCATCAAGGTTGGCACCATCATTACCTGCAGCATGCACGAAAAGCACATCTTTTGATGCTGCATATTTTATAGCTTCATAAACCCATTGCGCGTTAGGAGAGAAAGACTTGCCAAAACTACCGTTGATAATTTTAGCGCCGTTGTCTACGGCGTAACGTATACCTAGAGCAATATCCTTATCGTATTCATCGCCATTGGGCACGGCACGAATACTCATGATCTTTACATTATTGGCCACCCCATTGGCTCCCTTGCCATTATTACGTTCGGCTGCGATAATTCCGGCCACATGGGTTCCATGACTTTCATCCATTCCTGTGCTTTGTGGATTTCCATTGCCGTAATTCCGGTCATTGAAATCATAAGGATCATCACCAACAACTTTTCTTCCATCAAAATTGACATTGTAGTTATAATTGGCTTGATCTGAAAAATGTTTTATGCCATCATTTAGTCCTTCGATAACTTCAGGTATGGTGTCCTTGAACGTATACATTTGCATCAAAACACTTATATGTTGTTGCATAGTGGGGTCTTCTGATTTAATTCCTGCAACATCCTTTTTGGTATAAGAGTCTTTTCCCAATTGCTTTTTGACCGCCGCATCGGCATTTTTTACAGCTTGCAAGATTTGTTCATATTGTTGTTTGTTTTGAACTGCTTCTGCATACTCCGCATCTACTTTTGTCTTGGCTTTTGCCTGCATAGTCGCATCGCCCAATTTGAGTCGTAAGATACGGGCGGCTTCCAACTGCTCATTGTACGAGTCCCCTAAAAAATTATAACCATGAATGTCATCAATATAACCATTATTGTCATTGTCTTTTCCATCGCCTGCTCTTTCGCCTTTATTTGTCCACAGCACCCCGTCAAGGTCTTCATGTTTTAAATCGATTCCTGAATCAAGAACAGCTACGATTACCGTTTTCCCTTTTTTGTTCCCAATGATTTCTTTGTAGGCCCTATCAACACTCATTCCGGGAATGGTATCGGCAACCAAATCTAAATGCCCCCAATTTTTCTTTTCCGACTCTGTCAGGTCGCTAATCTTTAATGGAGATGTATCAATATTTTCAACAGGTGTGGTGACCATAGTTGTGGCCCCGCAAGCCGTAAGAAGAGCGGCAGCAGAAAATCCAAATATGGATTTGAAAAAAAAGCGTGTCATAATATGTATTTATTTGAGTTAGTGTATTCCTTAATATTATAGGCCCATAATTGGCCATTGTGACAAAACAGGTCTTCCGTTTTTTCCTCCAAATGTAATATTGGAAGGCTTTTTACCTTTCAATATGAGACGTTCTGGAGATAATACTATAGCAACTGTGCCTTTATCACAGCGTAAACCGACTATACCAAAGTCTGCAAAAGTAAGAAATTTGGTTTTGTTCATATCTTACTTTCAAATATTGCGCTGAACAGATTCAGTGATATTCAAATGACGTCCATCATCGCTTACCTCAACACCATCGGTAAAACTGTTTTCTTGTGTTAAATTACTGTTTGAAGGTGTTTGCGAGCCACATGAAGCAAGAGTGACCATTAAAAATATACCTAAAAGTATTTTATTGTTCTGGCTACGAGAAGAGTGCATTAAAGGTATAAGTTTTATCAAGCCGAACTCCTTTTTCAGTTCGCTGTAAGGTGCAAATTTCGTTATGGGCATCGTGCTCAAAAAATAAAAGATACTCTTCCGAAACCGCCTTATCTAGAAATGTGGCTTTTTCACCCATGGTCAATAGTGGCCGTGTATCATATCCCATAACATAAGGTATTGGAATATGCCCGGCTGTAGGCACTAAATCGGCTACGAACACTATGGTCTTACCTTTATATTTAATATGTGGCAGCATCATTTTTTCGGTATGGCCATCAACAAATAGAATATCAAAACCTAGTTCGGAATTTGTAACAAATGAAGCATCCTTTTGAGAAACAAACTTCAATTGTCCACTTTCCTGCATCGGTAAGAGGTTCTCCTTCAAGAAAGAAGCCTTTTCACGCACATTTGGTTGTGTAGCCCATTGCCAGTGATTTTCGTTTGTCCAGAAAGTTGCATTTTTAAAAGCGGGTTGATAGCCGGTTCGGTTTTTGTTCCATTCTATGCTGCCACCACAATGATCAAAATGCAAATGCGTCATAAAAACATCGGTGATGTCATCACGATGAAACCCGTTTCTAGCAAGGGATGTATCCAAAGTATGGTCTCCCCATTGATAGTAGTAGGCAAAAAACTTCTCAGATTGTTTGTTACCCAAACCATTATCAACCAAGATAAGCCGATCACCGTCTTCAATTAGAAGGCACCGGGCAGCCATGTCAATCATGTTATTCGGATCTGCGGGATTTGTTCTCTGCCACAAAGATTTCGGAACGACGCCGAACATGGCTCCACCATCCAACTTAAAATTACCTGTTTCAACGGGGTGTAAAGTCATTAAAAATGATAAGGACGCACAAAATAAGAAAAGCTAGGTGTAATTGACTTATTATTACCGTTTATTGGATGTTTTTTAACAAAAACAAGATAAATTCATCTTTAAGTTGCCTCGTTCTTTTTAAAAACGGAACAGATACATTCTAAATTATTGTTTCAAAAAACCTATTTTTAAAGCTTAGACCAAACTGAATTGAAAAAACTAGAACGTAGCTTATCATTAACCTCTGTCATAGCAATCAGTATTGGTGGAATGCTGGGTAGTGGCATCTTTGTTCTTCCTGGTTTAGCTGCGGCGAAGACGGGATCCTCGGTTTGGCTGGCTTATCTTTTGGCTGCAATCTGCATATTGCCGGCAGCACTGTCTAAGTCAGAACTTGCTACCGCAATGCCTTCTTCAGGAGGAACCTATGTTTATATTGAGCGCGCATTTGGGCCATTTTTTGGAACAATTGCGGGTATTGGGTTGTGGTTATCGCTTCTTTTTAAAAGTGCTTTTGCGCTGGTAGGTTTTGGAGCATACCTCTCAATTTTGGTGAATATAGCTCCGGAAATGACTAAATATGTTGCCGTTTTGTTTTTGACACTGATTTTATTCTTGAACATTATGGGCGTCAAAAAGGTCGGTAAAGTTCAAATATTTATTGTTAGCATTAGCCTTGTTACGTTGGCTATGATTTTGTTGTTTGGGCTACCTAGAACATCGCCCGAACTGTTAGAACCGTTTTATACAAACGGAAAGATGGGGCTGTTTTCTACGGTTGCTTTTGTTTATATTTCTTATGCGGGAGTCACAAAGGTTGCTGCAATTGCAGGGGAAATTAAGAACCCAGGAACTAATTTACCAAGAGCAATGATTTTGTCACTTTTAATCATGACCTTGATATATGTTTCCGTCACTTTCGTTTTAGTTGGTAATATTCCTTTAGAAATCCTTGCGACAGATATCAACCCTATTTATACTATTTCAAGGTCGTTGGGAGGTAATACAATTGGATATATAGCGGCAGTGGTAGGAATTATTACGCTAATTTCAATGGCCAATTCCGGTGTTTTAGCAGCTTCTAGGTTTCCGTTTGCTATGGCAATAGACGGTTTGCTGCCTGGTTTTATGGGTAAAATCCATCCTAAATACTTAACCCCTGTAGTGACCATAATAATGACTTGCTTTTTGATGGCAATGGTCATTCTTTTTCTTGATGTCGAAAAAATCGCAAAACTAGCAAGTGCATTTATGGTGATGATGTTTATTCTAGTCAACGCATGTGTTATTGTGTTGAGGGAAACATCAGCACAATGGTACGAACCACCGTACCGTTCTCCATTATATCCGTTTGTTCAATTATTCGGAATTTTTAGTGGGATAGCATTACTTGTTTTTTTAGGGGCTGGCCCAATGCTTGCTATACTTGGGATATTTATTTTGGGCTTGGTTGTTTACTATTTGTTTGGAAAAAATGCAACTAGAACAGGCATTCTTAGAAAATATGGTCATCGACCCGCACTCTATTTATTGTACAAGAAAAAACGAAACACGATAATTTCTTATAGAAGTAATCAAGAAGCTAGTCTACAGAATTTAGATGGAGAATTGGCTTCTGATGCAGGTGTGGTGGTTCCTTTGTTGGGTAATGAAAGATCTCCTGAAATGTTGGTTGAAATAGGGGCAGCAATTAATAGGCGAGAAAAAATACAGGTGGTCAATGTTACCGAAGTGCCCAATCAGACTTTTTTAGATGCTATGGTCGAAGAGAACCCCAGAATAACATCTTTGGAAAGAAGAGTTTCAAGACTGGCAGCTTCACAAGAATTGAAGGTAGATTTTGAAGCTGCGGTGACTCATGAAATTTCAGACACCATTCATGAGCTTAGCAATCAAACACACTGCGATTGGCTCGTTATGGGATGGAACGGAAGGGCACACAGCGGCATATTGGTAAGCAATCCGATAGGGTGGTTATTAACTCATATTAATTCAGATTTTGCCTTGTTCAAGGATGATGGGGTTAGGTATATTGGCAAAGTTCTTTTGGCATTAAGACCAGGTAGAAGAGATAAAAATTTTATTGCAGTTGCTGATAGAATATGTGAATTCTATAATGCATCATTAACGCTATTACATGTTGTTCCAAACAAGACGGACCTGGATATTATAAATGAAATGGAGTCCAACTCTAAAAAACTACTTCAAAAAGTTGGTACTCCTAGTATGGTCATTATTCAAAAAGATGATGACCCAATTCATGCAATATCAAAGGCTTCAGCTAGCTTTGACCTATTAATCTTAGGAACACCGCAGAAAGACAACTGGATTAGTATTCTGTTTGGCACAGGCAAGGATAAGTTTACTGAAAACTCGGCATGCTCTGTATTAAGATTGACGATGAGAGACCGTTAAAAGCTGGGCGTCCGTTTTAATTGTTATTTTTACTAAAATTCAGATTCATGCTAGAATTAGCCGGAATTATCATTTTAGGAATCATAGCACAATGGGTTGCTTGGCGTTTGAAACTACCAGCAATCCTTCCGTTAATTTTAATCGGTTTACTGGTTGGCCCTATTGCTTCGATGTATACCGAAGATGGCTACAAGTTAATTGAGCCTATTTGGAATGGCGAGAAGGGACTTTTCCCGGGTGATGGGCTTTATTATTTCGTTTCGTTGGCTATTAGTATCATACTTTTTGAAGGTGGGCTTACCTTGAAACGTTCTGAGATTCGAAATGTAGGACCGGTGATTACCAAGTTGATTACGCTGGGTTCAGTAGTTACTTTCTTGGGAGCAGGTATAGCTGCACACTATATCTTTGGATTGAGCTGGCAGATTTCCTTTTTGTTTTCCGCCTTGATCATTGTTACGGGACCAACTGTGATTACACCTATTTTAAGGAATATTCCTCTAAAAAAGGATGTTTCGGCAATATTAAAGTGGGAAGGAATCCTAATAGATCCTATTGGGGCCTTGGCAGCGGTTTTGGTATTTGAATTTATTAGTGTGGGTGAGGGGAGAGCATATACTGTAACCGCTCTAATAGAATTCGGAAAGATCCTTCTTTTCGGATTCACATTCGGGTTCACTTTCGCACACGCTCTCACCTTCTTAATCAAAAAGAATTTCATACCACATTACTTACTCAATGTAGCCTCTCTTTCAGCTGTGCTTTTGGTCTTTGTGATGTCCGATGCTTTTGCCCATGAGTCCGGTCTTTTGGCTGTTGTTGTCATGGGAATGGTGATGGGAAATACGGAGCTTCCGAACATCAAAGAACTATTGTATTTCAAGGAGTCACTCAGCATTTTGTTGATTTCAATCTTATTTATCCTGTTGGCTGCGAATATTAATATGAGCGATTTAGAATTAATCTTTAATTGGAAGACTGCCGTGTTATTCGGAGTAATTGTTTTCGTAATACGACCTTTAGGAGTATTTCTGAGCTCGGCGAAATCAAATCTAAAACTCAATGAAAAGCTTTTTATAGGATGGGTAGGGCCGAGAGGAATCGTCGCTGCAGGAATCGCCTCTTTGTTTGGCTCAAAACTTCTAAAACAGGGTGAGGCTGGTGCTGAATACATAACGCCCTTGGTGTTTATGATTGTTTTAGGAACTGTTCTTTTAAACGCGACAACGGCCAGGGTTTTTGCTAAGATAGTAGGTGTATTTTTAGTAAAATCCGAAGGGATTCTTATTATTGGAGCCTCGAAATTTTCCCGTTTAATGGGAGATTATTTGCAAAAGAATAATCGACATGTTGTTTTGGTAGACAGCAACGAAAACAATGTTGACATGGCAAAAAACTTGGGGCTAGAAGCATTCTCAACAAATATCTATTCCGATTCTTTGGAAGACAATATTGAGCTTAGCGATATAGGGTATTTAATGTCCCTTACCGGGAATGCCGATATTAATAACTATGCCATCAACAAATTTAAAAAGCAGTTTGGTGAACACGGATCATTTCGTTTGGTAAGTTCAGTTGAAATGAATAATCCGGAGAACAACCCTAAAGAAGGCCTTTTTTCACATACGGATGATTATATGAAATTGATGGAGGCCACTAGAAAGTATCCGGCTATTCAAGAAATTGAGTTAAACGATACCAAACACTATTTGAGCCTTATTGAAATCACGAATTCGGATGAAAATATAATCCCCCTTTTCTTAAAAGACAATCAGGGAGATTTAAAGATAATTAGTTCGTTCAGTAAAGGGTTTAAAGACATTCAAGAGGGATTCAAATTGGTGTATTTGGGCAAAGCTTTTGATGTTGAAGCACTTAATTCTGAAACTTCTGAAATGAAAAAGGAAGTATAACCGTTCTTCGTAACTCTTACGAACCAACTTCTACACACCTTTATTTTACCTGGATGTATGCAAGGGCATTCTTGAATAAAAAAAAATCTCAGTGATTAGCCCGCAAATGGCATGGTTTTCCAAATGGTGATTGCAATATCTCCTTCAGGTACGGGATACTGATTCCCTGCCAACAAACGGTAAAACAGTTGGGCAGATTCTCTTTTGATTTTGTCGATAAGTAACCGCTCATCGATTTCACCACTTTCTTGGCGCCAGGTAAAAATAGAATTTTGTTCAATCTGTATAAGGCGATGTTTTGCAGTAAATTGGGCAATGTAGGTAGTCATTTGGTTGGGGACGTATTAAAATTGAATCGTACGCCCAAAATATAAAAATAGATACTGATAAAATAAAAAATGTAGGAAAATAGTGTTTATTTGTTGCGAACGATAGCTAAATTGATGTATGAAAAATCAATCGTTCAATTTCAAAACAGCCATAAATGCCTCTTGAGGCACTTCAACATTACCAACTTGACGCATACGCTTTTTACCTTTCTTTTGCTTTTCGATTAATCGAAACACATAATCTGACACCAAGCGCTCAGGGC
>CAZTLZ010000016.1:0-30786 GCA_964614665.1 uncultured Maribacter sp. | reverse complement strand
AAGGGTTCCCATACAGTCCTATGAAGAAATTGAACCTCTCATTGAACGCACCAGACGGGGTGAGCAGAATGTTTTTTGGCCAACCTCGATCAAATGGTTTGCCAAGAGCAGCGGCACAACAAATGCAAAGAGCAAGTTTATTCCCGTAAGTTCAGAGGCACTTGAAGATTGCCATTATAAGTCGGGTAAAGATTTATTATGTCTTTATCTGAATAACAATGAAAACTCTCAACTTTTTACCGGTAAAAGTCTACGCCTAGGTGGCAGCAAAGAGTTATATCAGGACAAGGGTTCTTTTTTTGGTGATTTATCTGCCATTCTAATTGATAATATGCCCCTGTGGGCCGAATTCAGTAGTACCCCAAGCAGTAGGGTTTCCTTAATGAGTGAATGGGAAAGTAAACTAAAAGCTATTATAAATGAAAGTACCCAGGAAAATGTAACTAGCTTGGTAGGTGTGCCCTCATGGATGCTCGTGTTGATGAATAATGTTATTGAAACTACGGGCAAAGAACATCTATTCCAGGTTTGGGAAAACTTAGAAGTTTATTTTCATGGGGGGGTTAGTTTCAATCCGTATAAAGAACAATATAAAAACCTTTTGCCCCGTAAGAGTTTTAAGTATTATGAAATTTATAATGCTTCTGAGGGCTTTTTTGCTATTCAAGACCGCAATAATGAGAATGATCTGTTACTAATGCTCGACTATGGAATTTTCTATGAATTCATACCAATGGATGTTTATGGAACGGAGGAGCAATCAGCCATACCCCTGTGGGAAGTGGAAACCGGAAAAAACTACGCAATTGTAATAACTACGAATTCAGGTTTATGGAGATATAAAATTGGAGATACCATACGTTTTACTTCAACTAATCCGTATCGAATAAAAGTGACCGGACGTACTAAACACCATATCAACGTTTTTGGGGAGGAATTGATTATCGAAAATGCAGAGGAGGCTCTCAAGAGCGTTTGTAAAAAGACCCATTCGGAAATTAAAGACTACACCGCCGGACCTGTTTTTATGTCAGGTAAGGAAAAAGGAGCACATGAGTGGATTATCGAATTTAGAAAACCACCAGCAGAGCTTGATTATTTCATCGAAGTATTTGACAATACTTTGAAATCGCTCAATTCCGATTATGAAGCAAAACGCTATAATAACATAACCCTGAAGATGCCAAAAGTGCACATTGCTCGTGAAAATTTGTTCTATGATTGGTTAAAACAGAATGACAAATTGGGCGGGCAGCATAAGATTCCACGATTGAGCAATAAGCGTGAATATGTAGAGGAGTTGCTGCATATGAATGAGCTATCATAGTATCTAAATCAACAATGTTATGACCGCAGTTTTCAATTTTCTTATGATTGCTGGTGCCATACAGGGTTTTATTTTTAATGTAGCGACTTTTCTATCACGTAAGAAGATCGAACGACCTATTCTTTTTTTGAATCTGTTCGTTCTGTTTCTTTCGTTGAACAACCTGCAGTCATGGTTTGTTGAAAAAAGATTTATCCCCTCTGAATTTCAACTACAAGATTTTACCATTCCTTGGTATGTATTGATTGTTCCTATGTTTTATGCTTTTTTGGTGTATTATTTAGGGATTGAAGAAAAACGATTTTCATTTGTTAAAATTTCCATAGGTATTTTTTGTGCAGAACTGGTTGCGAGAACAACTGTTGTCTTTTTGGTTAATAAAGGTATTTGGTCATCTGAATTTCTTGAGAACTATAACAATATTGAAGATGTTATCACCCTGTTATATTCTTTGCTTCTTTTTTACAAAGCAATTCAACTGGTTTTTAGAAAAAATTCTCTTCATTCATCGATTTTGAATTTTGATGATCTGAGATGGTTAAAATGGTTCTTTTATTTGGGCGCAGTGGTATTTGCTCTATGGATTATGGCCATAATTTTTAACACAACAGGTCTCGTGCAAAAGCCCTATAGTTATTACCCTCTTCGTTTAGGCTCTTCGATATTGATTTATTGGGTTGGCTACCAGGCCTTTTTTAGATATGTGATTTTAAAGGATCGGATCTTGCTCAGAAAGGAAATCAGAAAAAAGAATGGTTCAGAGATTGTTGAACGAGATGCTCAAGCGAAGGGAGAAGTCGCCTTTTCCGAAATAGATGACTATATCATAAGAAATCAAAAATTTTTGGATCCACGATTAAGTCTTGAAAGCCTGTCGGAGGAAATAAATCGGAGTACGAGTGGTCTTTCAAAATTAATGAATACTCATTCAGGGAGTAATTTTTCCGACTACATCAACAAATATCGTGTTGAAGAAGCTAAGAAGCTTCTGGGCGATAACAGTTTTTCGGCCTATACTATTGTCGCTATTGGTTTGGAATGTGGTTTCAATTCAAAATCTACCTTTTATTCGGCCTTTAAAAAATTTACAGGCGTTACACCTACTGCCTTTAGAAAAGAGGCAACCTCATAATGAGTTTGGTTATCCTAATTTCCTGCGTTTACATAATCTCGGACAATTGATTTTCTTTCCTCATCTAGTTTAGATTAAATTTCAAAACTAGAGCTCATGAGAAATTACCTTTTCTTTTTAATTACGATATTGAGTTTCAATAGCTACGGCCAAGATACCGGATTCGGTATTCGGTCCATAGAACAGAATATGGGCGCGAGCACCACTTTTTCAAACTATTACGATTTTGGGATGAATTTTGGCCTGGATATTTCTGCGAACTATAATAAACATTTATACGCTCTTAGATTTGACATTGGAGTTGCGGAAATCGGGTTTTGGCCTAGTGGGACGAATCAGTACTTTAATTTTAACTTTATGTACGGCCGCAAGTTTTCAATCAATAGTTGGCTGAAACTGGAATGGTATGCGGGAGCAGGTTATTTGATTTTCGGAAAAGAAAATGAAGATACCGACTGGATTTACCAAACCAATAAGGAGGTAAATCTGCCTATTAGTCTCAAGTTTTTTTTTCTAACGGGCAAAATATTCAATATGGGCCTTAATCCTAATATCAATATAAATTCCTTTCAAATACTTTACACGACCAATTTGACATTGCAATTCAGATTTAGATGAAAACTTTTCGCTCGAAGAAACCGATGGACGTATTTCAGCCAGAAAGAAGATTTTTTATGACCCTTAGACCTTAAATACTAGCGGATTAGTACCACTGGTCTCCCTTAGGGCATAATAAATACGATTCGTCCGATAAACGGGAATACATCGAATAATTCCCTCGGATAAACAAATAAATACATTTTTCCGTCGTTTAATGTTCATCTTAGTCCAATAGAACTTAACCAAACGATTAAATTAAATTAGAATTATGGCCGAAAGACTTGTAATTGTTTCCGATATGTGGGGCTCCAAAAGAGGGCTATGGATTACTTCATATCTTGGATATCTACAACAATACTTTGACATTACATATCATGATAGTCAGCAATTGGCAAATCTTGATGTAAAAGTTCGAACTGCGGATAATATACATAGAGCCTTTGTTGAGGGAGGTATTGATACGGCCGTTGCTCATCTTAAGAAAAAGGAACAAGAATCCGCCCATTATTTAGGTTTCAGTACAGGAGGTACGATTGCTTGGAAAGCCGGTTTGAAAGGATTGCCAATGAAATCATTATATACTGTATCTTCTACTAGAATTCGTGCGGAGGAAAAAAGACCTGAATGTGAAACTACGGTGCTATTTGGGGACAACGATGTGTTTCGACCTAAAGCAGATTGGTGCAAAAAGCTCAATGTAAAATCCGAACTCTTCGAGGGGTTTGGACATGATATGTATACAGATGAAAAAATAATCGGAAAAGTATGTTTGGATTTGTTGAAATCCGTAACACAAAGACCGAAGAAATCACATGAGATACATGTTGCCTAATGGAAGGGTAAACATAGAATTTATATAATAAACAAAAAGGCGGTCTAAGAGACCGCCTTTAGTTTTTTAATAGTTTCATGAGAGAGTTTTTCCTCCGCATAAGGCTTGGTGACCTTGAATTCGGTTTCGCCAGTACTTGGCATTTCGAACATGGCATCCGTGAATATTGCTTCGCATAAAGATCGGAGACCCCTTGCGCCTAATTTGTATTCGATAGCTTTCTTTACAATATATTCCAATGCTTGATCGGTAATGGTAAAGCTAATACCGTCCATTGCGAATAACTTTTCATATTGTTTAATGATGGCATTTTTTGGCTCCGTAAGAATAGCGCGAAGTGTTTTATCATCCAAAGGATTCATATGTGTCAATACGGGAAGCCTTCCTATGATTTCAGGAATCAATCCAAAATCTTTTAAGTCTTTGGGAATGATATATTGTAATATGTTGCTTTCATCAAGATTTTCATCGGCCTTTGACGCACTATATCCAACAGCTTGCATATTCAACCTTTTTGTAATTGCCCTTTCGATACCGTCAAAAGCCCCACCAGCTATAAATAGGATATTTTCCGTATTCACCTCAATAAATTTTTGATCTGGGTGTTTTCTGCCACCTTTTGGTGGTACGTTGACTACTGTACCCTCCAAAAGCTTCAAAAGGCCTTGTTGAACACCTTCTCCAGAGACATCGCGTGTTATTGAAGGGTTGTCACTTTTGCGTGCTATTTTATCAATTTCATCAATGAACACGATACCCCGCTCGGTTTTTTCAAGATTATAGTCGGCGGCTTGCAATAGTCTTGTTAATATACTTTCAACATCTTCCCCAACATAGCCCGCTTCAGTTAAAACCGTTGCATCTACTATGGCCAATGGCACATTGAGCATTCTGGCTATGGTTTTTGCCATTAGGGTTTTTCCAGTGCCGGTCTGCCCAACCATGATGATATTACTTTTCTGAATCTCAACATCATCTTCTTTAGCGTGCGGCTGTAAAAGTCGCTTGTAATGGTTGTAGACAGCGACTGACATGATCTTTTTGGTGCGCTCTTGACCTATAATGAAGGTGTCTAAAAAATCCTTGATTTCTTGTGGCTTTTTTAGAACTAGCTCAGATGAAAGGTCATTGGTTTTGGTTTGTTTGCTTTCCTCTGCAACGATTCCATGTGCCTGTTCGATACACCTATCACAGATATGTGCATCAAGTCCTGCAATCAAAAGATTGGTTTCCGGCTTTTTCCGTCCACAAAATGAGCATTCTAGATTTTCCTTTGCCATATTGTTGTTGTCTTATAAAGACTAACGTCATAAAAACGTTTTTGGTTTATTACTATTTAGGAGATTGTCCTAAAATTCTAATAGTTTGTCGAAATTAGCTTCTATCCCTAACCAAAATTTCGTCTATCATACCATATTTTTTAGCTTCTTCAGCTTTCATCCAGTAATCACGGTCACTATCGTCATTAACCTTATCGATGGTCTGACCAGAATGTTGGGCGATAATTTCATAAAGTTCTTCCTTCAGTTTTAAAATTTCCCTTGCCGTAATTTCTATATCGCTTGCTTGGCCTTGGGCTCCTCCCATAGGTTGATGAATCATAACCCGCGAATGAGTCAAACCACTACGCTTGCCTTTTTCGCCCGCACATAAAAGAACAGCTCCCATAGAAGCAGCCATTCCGGTACAGATGGTGGCCACATCAGGTTTGATAAATTGCATGGTATCATATATGCCCAAACCTGCATAAACACTTCCTCCTGGAGAATTGATATATATCTGTATGTCTTTTGATGCGTCTGCACTTTCTAAAAACAGCAATTGTGCCTGAACGATATTTGCTACCTGATCATTGATGCCAGTACCCAAGAATATAATCCGGTCCATCATTAGTCTCGAGAAGACATCCATTGCAATAGCATTCAATTGACGTTCCTCAATAATATTTGGTGTCATGCCCGTCGGATACATGCTACTCATGATCTGGTCATAATAGGTGCTGCTAATACCTTGGTGGTTTATTGCGTAGTTTTTGAATTCTTTTCCGTAATCCATTCGTTTTTCGTTCAATATTTTTAAATAAAAAAGGTGCCGAAAAAGAAATTTTCGGCACCGTAAATATACTTAATAGTTTTGAAAACTACCCGTAAACTTCTTTGACGAAGTTTTCGTAGGTCACTTCCTTTTCTTTAAGATTCGCTTTTTCCTTATAGAGCGCTATTAATTTTTGGCTCATCAATTGTTCAGATAAACGTTTCACCTCATCTTGGTTACCTAATACCCTTGCAGCAATAGTATCTAGCTCTTCTTCTTGCGGATTCAACTGACCGTATTGAGCCATTTGAGATTTTATGAATCCTTTGGCGAATTCCTTTAATTCATCGAATTGTACTTGAAGATTGTTGTCTTTGATGATTTTACCCTCGATTAATTGATATCGTAATCCTTTTTCGGATTTTTCATATTCTTCACTTGCCTGCTCTTCACTGAGTGGATTTTCTCCTGTCATTTGAATCCATTTCGTTAAAAAACCAGATGGTAAATCAAATTTTGTGTTCTCAATGAAGTATTCTGTAACATCGTTTAACAGTTTCTGATCCGATTGTTGCTCGAACTGCTTTTCAGAATCTTCTTTAATGCGGTCTTTCAGCGCTTTTGTAGAGGACACTTCATCTTTTCCGAACAATTTATCAAAAAGCTCTTGATCAAGTTTCGCAGGTTCTCTTTCGTTAATCTCGTCAATGATGAAGGTAACGTCGATTTTTAGTTTTTCACTCTTTTCTTGAGAAATGCCCAAAGAAGCTGCTAGCACGTTATCGTCTTCAAAGAGTCCTTTGGTATTCAGTTCAACGGTATCTCCTACGTTCTTCCCTAAAAGGGAATCGACTGCTTTTTTGCTCTTGAATTTGTCAAGTTCTAAAGTTGTTTTATGTTCAATTTCCTCTGCTTCATTAACAAAGGAACCGGTGATTTCATCTTTTTTTCCAATTACAGACTTGCTTATGAGTTTGCCGTATTGCTTTTGAATACGTTCAACTTGCTCATCCACCATTTTTTTGTCGGCAACTATCTTGTAATTGGTAATTGCTTTTTTTGTTTTCAAGGGCACATCGAAGCTTGGTGCAAGACCCAGTTCAAATTCGAAGGCAAAATCTTCGGTATCCCAATCAAAGCTATCTTGTTGCTTAGGCAGAGGGTTGCCAAGAACGTCTAACTTTTCTTCCGTCAGGTATTTGTTTAGATTGTCTTGAAGTAATTTGTTCACCTCGTCGACTAAAACCGCTTTCCCGTACTGTTTCTTAATAAGCCCCATTGGTACTTGGCCTTTACGAAACCCTGGTATATTTGCTTGCTTTTTATAGTCCTTGAGAATACTGTCTACCTTATCTTGATAGTCATCTTTAGTAATTGCCACTTTAACAACGGCATTCAACTCGTCAATCTGCTCTTTCGTGATATTCATTTTTGTAACTGATTTTGCTAAAATAAATGGGATGCAAAAGTAGTATAATTTATAGCGCCAACCAAGTTTTTAAACTGTTGGAATTCAAACTATTTGCTCTTCTTTTTGTCCGTCTTTAAGAAAGAAAATAAAATGGATTGTAGAAAGGAGAGTAATAGGCTGAATAGTAATGCCCACCAGAACCCATGAACCGAAAACCCATCTATGAAATGGTCTGCTAACAAAATAATTGCAGCATTTATGACCAACAAAAAGAGACCAAAGGTAACAATAGTAATGGGTAGCGTCAAGATTACCATAATGGGTCTAACAATAAAATTTAAAAGACTTAAAACCAAAGCTACAATCAATGCAGTGGTGTAGGTGTCGACATTCACATTGGGAAGCACCTTAGATAGTACTACCACCGCTAATGCACTCAAAAGTAATCGTAATAGAAATTTCATATAAATGTTTTTAATTGATGTCACACAAAAAAGATGCCGAAAAATGGAGCGCCTTTGAAATTACTTACTTATTTCATCCAAAGTAAGGCAAATCTATAATTTCAATCTAAAAAATGAATCATTTTGACTAACGATTTAGAAAGGCAAGAGACTTTTCCAAAAATTGTTTGGGGTTTGCCGCGTGCACCCAATGACCAGCATTTTCAATGGTGTCAATTTCTGCCGTCGGAAAATGTCTTTTTATCTCTGGCAAATCGGTTTCTACTACATATTCTGAAGCATCGCCCTTGAGAAATAAGGTTTCACCGTCAAATTGTGCGGTGGCACCGATGTTTTCTCCTATCTCTTCCATTTTCGTGCTGAGAACTGCAAGGTTAAAACGGAAACCTAGCATTCCCTTTTCTATCCAATATAGGTTTTTAAGCAAAAATTGTCTTGTGCCAAAATCACTAAGATATTTTGATAGCTCTTGATCGGCTTCTCCTCGTGAATTTATTTTTTGAAGATCAAGCGCCTGTAACCCTTTGATAATGTCTTGATGATGTGGAGGGTAGTATTTGGGTGAAATATCGGCAACAATAAGTTTATCGGCGATGTCGGCATGATCACAAACAAATTGCATAGCGGTTTTCCCTCCCATGGAATGACCAATGATACTGACCTTTTCCAAATTATGGTATTTAATATATCGCTTTATATCATCGGAAAGATGGTCGTAATCAAAATCTTCGGAATGAAAACTTTTACCATGATTTCTTTGGTCGATAAGGTGGGATTGAAATCCGTTTTCAGCATACTGCATCCCAAGCGTTTTCCAGTTATCCGACATTCCCAGAAAACCATGTAGTATTAGCAAGGGTTTTCCGCTTCCAATGATTTTTGAGTGTAGAATTTGGCTCATTTAAGTTTATTGAGATACATATTAATGACATTCTCCAAGCCGAAGTAAAGTGATTCGCAAATTAATGCATGACCAATAGATACTTCTAATAAATGAGGAATACGTTCCTTAAAGTATTTGATATTGTCTAGACTTAGATCATGTCCGGCATTGATTCCTAAACCACAAGAACTTGCAACTTGGGCAGCTTCTACAAAGCTAGAGATGGCCTTTTCTTTATTATCCGGAAAGGTCTTGGCGTAACTTTCAGTGTATAGTTCTATTCTATCTGCGCCAGTATATGCGGCTCCTTCTACCATTTTGTTGTCAGCATTTACAAAAATCGAGGTTCTTATTCCATTATCCTTAAAAGTTTGAATGACTTCCGAAAGAAAATCTTTATGTTGAATGGTGTCCCAACCAGCGTTAGAGGTTATAGCCTCTATACTATCAGGTACTAAGGTCACCTGAGTAGGTTTTGTTTGCAATACCAAATCAATAAATTTAGGAATAGGATTTCCTTCAATGTTGAATTCAGTCGTCACAATCTTGGTCAGATCTCGGGCATCTTGATATCTAATGTGTCTTTCATCAGGTCTCGGATGTATGGTTATACCTTGAGCCCCGAACCTTTCAATATCAGACATGACCTTGATGAGATTCGGCATGTTACCACCTCGTGAATTTCTTAGAGTGGCTATTTTATTGATATTTACACTTAATTTGGTCATTTGAATAAAATCGATTTATTGAGGTCCAAAAATACAAATTAGGCATGCCTTTTGATATTTTTAATTAGTATTTTGCGTTATAATTCAGGCTATGCAGATTCAAAACCATATTTTGACCAGTATACAGGTCTTCGAAGTCGGCGAATCTTTGAAAAAAGTAATACAGTTTTTCAAAGACCATACCTATTCGCATGTTGCCGTTGCCGAAAAAGGCCGTTATTTGGGTGTTTTGAATGAGGCGGATTTAGAAACTTTTGAAGAGGAAAAGAAAATCGAGGACTATCGCTACAATCTTGAGACCTTTTTTGTTCGTAAAGACACAAATTGGCTTGACGTTCTAGAAAAATTTGCAAGGAATGAGGCAAACCTTTTACCTGTATTAGGAAAAAATGAGGATGTTCTGGGTTATTATAATGTCACTGATGTGGTTAGTGTTTTCATAGATACTCCTTTTTTTACGGAACCTGGTGGAATACTAATAGTGGAAAAAGGCATCAAGGATTATTCTTTTAGTGAGATTGCCCAAATAGTCGAGAGTAACAATACTCGATTTATAGGGGGTTTTATCACCGATATTCATAATGATGTAGTACAGGTGACTGTCAAGATAGGCACCACTAATATGAATGAAATTCAACAAACCTTTAGACGCTACAACTACAATATACTTTTCGGAACAAACGATGACCAGTTTCTTGAAGATTTGAAACAACGATCTGATTATTTGGATAAATATCTAAATGTATAACAGAAATGAAGGTTGCTATCTACGGTCAAACCTATCAAGATAATGCGGTTGAATACGTTATTGAATTATTAGACGAGCTTCACAAGATTGATGCACAAGTCGCCATAGAAAAAGATTTCCTTTCGCTTTTAACGGATAATCAAAGCTTAGAACCTTACGATACCTTTGAAGAATCTAGTGGTTTGGACAGTTCTTTTGACATGTTCGTAAGTTTTGGTGGTGATGGTACCATTCTAAGGGCAACTACTTACGTGCGTGACCTGGGGATACCTATAGTAGGGGTGAATACGGGGCGTTTGGGTTTTTTGTCCACCTTCAAAAAAGAAGACGTCAGAAAGGTAGTGACCGAATTCAAGGAAGGATCCTATACTATTGTTGAAAGAAGTCTGGTAGAAGTGAATGCTAAAGATGACATACCGGAGTTTGGTCAAATGAACTTCGCATTGAATGAGGTAACGGTAAGTAGAAAAGACACCACTTCGATGATTACCGTTGAGACCTATCTTGATGATGAATATTTGACCTCTTATTGGGCGGATGGCCTCATCATATCCACCCCCACGGGATCAACGGGCTATTCTTTGAGTTGTGGCGGACCGGTCATAGTGCCAACCGCCAAGTCATTGGTATTAACACCAATTGCTCCTCACAACCTAAATGCCCGGCCTTTGGTTATCTCTGATGATACGGTTATTCGTTTAAAAGTATTGGGTAGGGAGGAAAACCACCTGGTTTCCTTGGATTCTCGCATAGCATCTATCGAGAACGGTAGAGAAATACAGATAAAGAAAGCTGATTTCACAGTGAAAATGATAGAATACACTTCAGAAAGTTTTTTAAAAACGCTTCGCAACAAGCTTCTGTGGGGCGAAGACAAGCGCAATTGAGTTTCAGATAAAACAATAAATACGACTAAAAACTGTTTATCATTTGAGAACAGGAATGTGATAATTGAGTAGTCTAAACCACTGCAATTGTTATATTTGCAAACTTTTAGAATTTATGAGGAGTTTACTTTTTTTAATTCTCTTTTCCATTTGTAGTATGTCGCAGGGTCAAACCTATGAAATAGGGGTTTTTGGCGGTGGCACAAACAATATTGGCGATGTGGGAAAGACCAATTTTATCTTACCTTCGAATTATGCTGTTGGTGGTTTGTTCAAATGGAATAACAGTAAGCGCTACGCTTGGCGGGCAAGTTTAATATATGGTAAGTTCACCGCCGATGATACAAAATCAAGTATAAATTCTAGGCGACAAAGAGGATATGTGGTAGATAATTCAATTTTTGAGGCATCTGCGGGATTGGAATTCAATTTTGTTGAATATAATTTGCATAAATTGGGACCCGCATTTACCCCTTATTTATATACCGGGGTGACCTATTTTAGATATGATTATAATTATTTTGATGCAGGAAGGTTACAAAACCTCGATCAGACTGATGGTACATTCGCTATTCCGATGACAGTTGGCTTCAAATACCGTATAAGCCAGATTTTTATTTTAGGAGGTGAGATAGGTGCCAGATATACGTTTACCGATAATCTGGATGCTAGCAATCCGGAAAAATCAAATGTAAGTCAGCAGATAGATCCGGCATTTGGTAATATTTTTAGTGATGATTGGTACGTTTTTACGGGTCTTACATTTACATATACCTTTGGTAGGAAACCTTGTTCTGATTGTTTTGAGTAATACGGAAAATGGATACGATAGAAGACATTAATAATGAAAACTTACCTCGACATATCGCCATAATAATGGATGGTAATGGCAGGTGGGCAAAGCAAAAAGGGAAACTGAGGGTTTTTGGCCATGAACACGGAGTGACAGCTGTTCGGAATACGGTCGAAGACTGTGTGCGCCTTGGCCTTGAATATCTTACTTTATATACTTTCTCAACCGAGAATTGGAAAAGACCTAAATTCGAAGTCGATACGCTGATGCGATTATTGGTCTCCTCGCTTAAAAAAGAGCTCAGAACTTTCACAAAAAATAATATTAAGTTGAACACTATTGGTGATATTACTTCTTTGCCAGAGGGGGCTTACAAAGAACTTGTGGAAGTGGTGGAAAAAACAAAGGACAATACAGGCATGACCCTGACTTTGGCCTTGAGTTATGGAGCTCGCGAAGAGCTAAAAAACGCTGTAAAACAGATAAGTGTCAAAGTTAAAAATAATATAATTTCTCCCGATAATATTGATGAAACCATTATAAATACCCATCTTTACACGCACGATTTACCAGACGTGGATTTGCTGATCCGTACCAGTGGGGAACATAGGATCAGCAATTTTTTACTTTGGCAAATAGCATATGCTGAATTATATTTTATTGATGTATTTTGGCCAGATTTTAAAGAGCGCCATTTAGTAGAAGCCATCAAAAATTACCAGAACAGAGAACGACGATTTGGAAAAACTAGCGAACAACTCAATTAATGGTGTGAAAAAATTCATATCAACAAAACTCTTTTTTACTCTCCTACTCCTTTTTACCAGTATACTAAACTTCGCACAGAGCAGTAGTTCTTACGAAGATGGAAAGAAGTACATTTTGAGTGGACTCGAAGTTACCGGATTAAAGAGCTACAATGAGCAAACTGTCAAGACCTATACAGGGCTTCGAGTAGGGCAGCCTATCATTGTTCCGGGCGATCAAATCAGTGCAGTTATCAACAAATTATGGGGCCTAGAGCTATTCAGCAATATTGAATTCTATATTACCAATATAGAAGGTGATAACATCTTTCTTGAATTGGCCATTAGTGAAAGACCCACCTTGACCACGGTTACCGTAAATGGAATTAAAGAAAGAAAGGTTGATGAAATACTCAAGGATACGGACCTTAAAAAAGGCAAGAAAATTACGGAGAGTCTTATTGCAAATTCTAAGAACTACATCAAAAATAAGTATAAGAAACAAGGCTTTCTGAATGCAAAAGTGAACATAATCACCGCAAAAGATACTTCAGAGACCAACGCCCAGCGAATGGTTATTAACGTGGATAAAGGTGATAAGGTGAAAATTAAGAATATCATCTTTGACGGAAACGAGAAGTTGGCCGATAAAAAATTACGTAGAGCTTTAAAGAAAACCAAAAAGAAGAGATTTGGGCGTTTTTGGAAGAAATCAAAATATATTGAGGAGGATTATGAAAATGACCTGGACCTCTTAATAGACAAGTATGCCGAAAATGGCTATCGTGATGCCAGGGTAATTTCTGATACTATAGTCAAAGTTGATGACAATAATATTGATGTCAAGATTAAAGTAGAAGAGGGGGATCAATATTACTTTGGAGATATTGATTTTGTTGGCAACTCGGTTTACTCGGATAGGCAGCTACATAGCGTATTGCGGATAAAGAAGGGTTCGGTCTATAATGGTGTGGAGCTACGAAAACGTATTGCTGACGATTCAAAGCCAGATGCTCAAGATGTTACCAGTCTTTATCAGAATAATGGGTATTTGTTTTCAAACATTAACCCAGTGGAGGTTTCGGCTGAAAATGACACGATTAATTTTGAGATACGCATTGTGGAAGGTAAGGAGACCTTTTTAGACCATGTCACGGTTGTCGGAAATGATAAGACCAATGATCATGTTATTTATAGAGAGTTACGAACTAGGCCGGGCCAGAAATATAACAAGTCTGATATCATTCGTAGTATTCGAGAACTTGGGCAACTAGGCTTTTTTGATGCTGAACAGGTAAAGCCAGACATTCAAAATCCTAACCCTAATGAAGGAACCGTGGATCTTGCTTATAGCTTGGTCGAGTCTGGTTCAAGTCAAATTGAGTTACAAGGGGGCTATGGAGGAGGAGGTTTTATTGGTACACTAGGCTTGTCATTCAATAACTTTTCTATCGGTAATTTATTCAAAGGAGAGGCATATAAGCCAGTTCCTATGGGTGATGGTCAAACATTTGCTTTGCGTTTACAGGCAAGTAGAACATTTCGCGTATATAGTGCGAATTTTTCAGAGCCATGGTTGGGAGGTAAAAAACCGGTACGTTTCAACTTATCATTCTCTAGAACCCAGCAATTTGGAATAGAACGTGATGAGTTCGGAAGAATTTTGAATGGTAGGGTATCACCAGATAAAGACCAACAATTTTCTATAACAGGTATAACAGCTGGCCTGGCTAAAAGAGTACGTTGGCCAGATGATTACTTTACTATTTCCCATTCTTTGGCCTATCAACTATATGATTTTAGAAATTACAATATAGGGTTATTCAATTTTGGTAATGGAAAATCAAACTCTTTCGCCTATACCTTTGGAGTTGCGAGAAACGCTACTTCTGGCGGACGTATATTCCCAAGAGGAGGTTCTAATTTCGAGGTTACGGGTAAGTTCACTCCACCATACTCATTGTTCAGTAACAAGGACTTCAAATCGTTGCGAGATGAAAATGAAGAATTGAATATTAAAAGAGTATCTGGTGATGATTTTGATGCGGATGACCAAACTAGACTCGAAGAAATCGATCAAGAACGCTTTCGATGGTTGGAATATTATAAACTAAAGTTCAAGGGTGACTGGTATACTACATTGGTGGGTAGTGCGGATAAATCTCTAGTTTTAAGAACGAATGCTGAGTTTGGATTTTTGGGTAATTATAATAATGATGTTGGTGATGTGCCATTTGAAAGGTTTTTCGTCGGTGGAGACGGTTTAGGTAACTTTACATTAGATGGTCGTGATATCGTTCAATTGAGAGGATATGATAATCAATCATTGACCCCGATAGATCCTTTGACCGGTACTGTTGAAGGTGGTTTAGTTTATAATAAGTTTTCTTTGGAATTAAGATATCCGCTCACTTTAAAACCTTCTGCATCAATTTATGCACTTACTTTTTTAGAAGCAGGTAATGCCTTCAACAATTTTCAAGACTTTAATCCGTTTCAGTTAAAACGATCGGCTGGTGTGGGGCTTCGCATCTTTATGCCCGCATTTGGTTTACTGGGTATTGACTTTGGTTACGGATTTGATTCCGATAATACAGGGACAGGTACCGGGCCAAGTGGTTGGCAAACGCACTTCATTATTGGTCAGCAGTTTTAATTTAATAACCTTGTGAGAATCTAAAACATTGATTTTAAAAGTTTTAGTATTTTTGGCATGGTATTTTCTATAGGATAAAACGAAATTGTAATGAAGACAATAGCAAAACCAAACCGGACTGCCGGACGAGCAGTTTCAAAAGTTCTTTTAATACTGATTACGGTGCTTTTATCGACCTTTACCTTTGCACAGAGAGGTGTTCGAATAGCATATGTTGATATGGAGTATATACTTGAAAATGTCGAGGAATACCGAGGGGCTACGGAACAGCTGGCCACTAAAGTTGAAAAATGGAAAGTGGAAATTGAGCAGAAACAAAGTGCTGTTGAACAAATGAAGAAGGATTTAATGGCCGAAAAAGTGCTCTTGACAGATGAGTTGATATCCGAAAGGGAAGAGGAGATACAGATTTTGGAAAAAGAAATGTTGGAGTACCAACAGGCTCGTTTCGGACCACAGGGTGACCTAGTACTTCAGAAACGACAATTGATACAGCCTATACAAGATCAGGTATTCAATGAAGTACAAAAGTTAGGAACGAATAAAAAGTATGATTTTATTTTTGATAAATCTGCGGATGTTGTAATGTTGTACTCCCAAAAAAGACATGATATCAGCGATATCATATTGAGGGGAATTGCAAGAACAAGAAAAGTGAGTGCCCCAAAGAAGAAAGCTCAAAAAAGCCGCTTAGATGACTTTGAAGGCGAAGAGCAAGAAAAAGTGGTGAGTGAGGCGCTGCAAGAACGGCAAGAAAAGGCCAAGGAGGCAAATGAGGCAAGAGCTAAGAGTGCAGATGAAAAACGTGCAGAGCAATTAAAACTTAGGGAGGAACGTAAAAAAGCCTACGAAGAAAGAAGAAAGAAGCTTTTAGAAGAACGTGAAGCTAGGAAGAAAGCCAAGCAAGAGGAACGTGAGAAAGTAACGGAAACAGAAAAAGATACAATTAACTAATAAATAAACTCGAGTACCATTAATTAACTCTCAAATACATAAACTTAAAAAATCATGAAACATTTAAAGAAAATCGCTGTAGCCCTAGTTTTGTTTGTTGCAGCAAGCAGTTTTGTAAATGCACAGAGCAAAGTAGCGCATATTGACGTGCAGAAATTGTTGGCCGATATGCCAGCAATGAAAGCTGCCGAATCAGAATTGAAAAAACTTTCTGAAACATATCAGGCAGATATTCAGGCTTCAATGACCGAGCTTCAGAATAAATATCGCCAATACGATGGTGAAGCCGCAAACAAGTCGAAGGAAGAAAACGATAAAAGAGCCGTTGAACTTCAAGGATACCAAAAGAGTATTAGTGAAGCGCAACAAGCTGCTCAGCAAGAAATTCAGAAAAAACAAGCCGAGCTTTTCGGACCTATTTCTGAAGAAGCTAAAAAGGCTATCGAAAAAGTAGCTGCAGCTCAGGGTTACGATTACGTTATCGATGCACAAGCCGGTGGTGGGCTAATCGTTGCCAAAGGCAAAGATTTACTTGCAGAGGTCAAGCAAGAATTGGGCTTCTAAAAAAGTAGTTGTCATTAAACAAAAACATCCCACCTAATCGTGGGATGTTTTTGTTTAAAATAGTTTTTGTTTAATACCCTTCCAACGTAATTGGCGTATAAATTGCCCTTCCTTAGTAGTGACCAAAAAAGGTTCACGGTTCTTTTTTGCTTTAAAAAAACCATACATATTAGCAAAAAAGGCCTTTCTGTTTTTCTGTTTCCAAGCCATTTTCAAAGATGCAATACAACTAATCCAGAAACCATAGCGCATTGTGTACATTGCTTTGCCTTGAAGTAATTTGGCTTTCGGGTCATAGTTTTTCCCAGTTGGACGAAGATGTTTAACATGAAGACTATCGTCTGTGGAAATCTCAAAATTATGATACTGTGCCAAAAGTTCATCCAACGTATCCCATCCCATGGCATTTTTAAGTCCGCCAATCGCTTTGAAACAACTTTTGGAATACGACTTAATAGCCCCTCGAACGTGATTTTTGTTCATAGGGTGATTTAATTGCCACTCATTATAGGCCACTTGTTCGTAAATGAATCCGCCGGCAATACCTACTTTCGGATTTCCTCGAAAAATATAGGCGATGCGTTCAAAGTAATTGTCTGGCAAAACGAGGTCGGCATCTAATTTTACGACAAAGTCATAATCATCATCCAATAACTCAAGTCCTTTGTGAAAGGCATTGATAACCTTACTTCCAGGCATGTGTTGGTCTGATGACGTTACCTCCAATTTTTGAATTCTTGTATTCAAGTTCAAAAAGTCGTTGATAATAGTTTCTGTGCCGTCGGAAGAATTATCATTGACCACGATGATCTTTTGCGGAAGTAGACTTTGTTGTAAAACAGAATTAAGGGTATCGGCCAAAAAAGCTTCTTCATTGTGGGCCGGAATGATGATGTAATATTGCATATTAAAAGAACTGAATTTCAAATAGCAAATTCCAAAACCCACCTATTTGCAAATTCATTGGAATTAGGAGTTTTATGTTTTGGATTCTTTGCGTTCAGCGTAAACAATATAGTACCGCGGCGTAAAACTACGCAACAGTGGTCTTAAACCTATTTTTTTAACAGGATTCGTCCACTTGGCACTATCTTTTATTTCCCACCCTGCCTTTTCTAGCAGCCAGTCAAATTGCCAATCTTCAAACTCGTGATAGTGCCTGTCCCAAGGGTCAGTCTTACTTCTATAGGCGCTGGAAAACCAGAGACGCATGGGAATGCTGGCTACTAGTTTGTTTGCCTTTATTTCTTGTAATATATTGAATGGTGCAATCAAATGTTCGAATATCTCAAAAGCGGTTACGACCTTAGTCTCCGAATTCTGCACGGAGGAATAATCGACATCTAAATCTTCACCTTGGGTGTTCTCTATGGAATATCCATTTTCCAACATTATTTTGGAAAAAGGATTTTCAACTCCCAAATCTAAAATAGATTCATCTTTGGAAATATGCTTCTCGAGAAACGATAAGGTATGTTGAAAGCGCTTGTTTGGAAAGTTCTTTTCGTACATGAATAGTTTCAGGTTTAGAATTGAGGTTCAAGGCTGAAAAAGGTAAAGTCCAACTATAAAACCTTGAACTAGAAGCCTTAGACTTTATATACAATGGCGTTTACATTCATACCTGCACCAACACTTGCAAAGATAACAACATCTCCTGTTTGAATTTGATGATTCTCCAATTTTCCCTTTCGTACCTGGTCTAATAAAGTGGGAATCGTAGCCACGGAACTATTTCCCAGTTTTCCAATATTCATAGGCATGATTCCTTGCGGTACCTCTATCTCATACAATTCGAAAAAGCGCTTCACAATGGCTTCGTCCATTTTTTCGTTCGCCTGATGGATAAATATTTTCTTGATTTCAGAAATATCAATACCACTTTCATCGACACAGTCTTTCATAGCTTGAGGCACATGATTTAGTGCAAACTCATATATTTTCCTTCCATACATCTTGATGTACTTGGTATCTTTAGGAGAATCACTATTGTATGATTTTCCATAGAACAAAAAGTACGCTTCGTCGTGCGCGTAAGTCGAACTAGCGTGGGCTAGAATTTGACCTGTGTTTTCTTTTTCCTCCACAATAGTGGCTCCAGCTCCGTCTGAATAAATCATTGAATCCCTATCATTCGGATCTACTATTCGCGAAAGGGTTTCGGCACCAATGACCAAACATTTTTTGGCAATACCACTTTTGATAAAGGCATTTGCCTGAATTACACCTTGAATCCAACCTGGGCAGCCGAACAGTATGTCATAGGCTACACATTTTGGATTTTTGATGCGTAAGTGATGTTTTACTCGGGTAGCTAAACTTGGTAAGGTATCGCTCTGTGACTGTCCATGGACAACATCACCAAAATTATGAGCGAAAATGATGTAGTCGAGACTTTCTTTATCAATAGCCGCATCAGCAATCGCATTTTCTGCTGCTAAAAAAGCAATATCCGAAGTGTTGAGATTGTCTTCTACATAGCGTCGTTCACCAATCCCCGTAATCGCTTTGAATTTTTCAATGATTATCGAATTTTCTTGTTTGAAAGATGAACCGTCCGAATTCAAAAAATCATGGGTTTGAAAATCTTGATTTTTTACTACTTGGGAAGGGAGGTAACTTCCAGTACCGGTGATTCCGATTTTTTTCATGGGAGAGCAGTGTTGGTCTATTAAATATAGATAAGTTTACGTCGATTATATGCATGCATAATAATTAATACGATGTTCAGTGCTTGAATGTCAGGTGTATACCGAATAAAAAAACCCTCATAGAAAAACTAGAGGGCTCGAACATACTATTGCTATTGCACTACTCAGCTTCTGCATATGCCTCAATAGGCGCACAAGTGCATATCAAATTACGATCGCCATAAGCATCATCTACTCGTCTTACACTAGGCCAAAACTTGTTTTCGGCTATATATGGTAGAGGAAAAGCGGCTTTTTCACGGCTATATGGAAAGTTCCAAGTATCACTAGTGACCATGTTCATGGTATGGGGTGAATTTTTTAATATACTATCATGATTATCAGTGCTAGTAGAATCTATTTCTTCGCGAATTGCTAACATGGCATCACAAAACCTATCAAGCTCCCTTAGACCTTCACTTTCAGTTGGCTCAATCATCATAGTGCCAGCTACGGGAAATGAAATTGTTGGAGCGTGAAAACCGTAATCCATCAAACGTTTGGCAATATCAGTTACCTCAACGCCATTTGCTTTAAAAGGACGACAATCGATAATCATTTCATGGGCAGCTCTTCCCTTTTCCCCCGTATATAAAATGTCATATTTCCCTTCTAATCTATGCTTGATATAGTTTGCATTAAGTATGGCGATTTCCGTGGAACGGCGAAGGCCCTGTTCACCAAGCATTTTAATATATCCATAGGAAATCAAACAGGCCAAAGAACTTCCCCATGGTGCGGCTGAAATTGCTGAAATGGCCTTTTTCCCACCAGTTTTTATTACCGGATTTCCGGGTAAAAAAGGCACCAATTGCTGCGCTACGCAAATAGGGCCTACACCAGGTCCACCACCGCCATGTGGTATAGCGAAGGTCTTATGAAGATTAAGGTGACAGACATCAGCTCCTATCATACCGGGATTGGTGAGTCCGACCTGAGCATTCATATTTGCTCCATCCATGTAGACCTGACCGCCATGTTCATGGATGAGTTTTGTAATATGCTTGATAGAGGATTCAAAAACGCCGTGGGTCGAAGGGTACGTGACCATTAAGGCGGCAAGATTTTCAGAATGTTGTTCCACCTTTTCCTTTAAATCTGCGACATCGATATTTCCTTTCTCATCTGTTTTGGTAACAATAACTTTCATGCCCGCCATTACGGCTGAGGCTGGGTTGGTGCCATGAGCAGATGCCGGAATAATGCAAATATTACGATGCCCTTCATTTTTAGATTCATGATAGGCCCGAATTGTCATAAGACCTGCGTACTCACCTTGGGCACCAGAATTGGGCTGCAAAGAAGTAGCTGCAAAACCAGTTATTTCGGTTAGATCTTTCGCCAACTCTTGTAAAACCAATTGATAACCATCTGCTTGTTCAACTGGAACAAAAGGATGTATATTGCCCCACTGGGCCCAACTCAATGGAAACATTTCGGAAGCCGCATTTAATTTCATGGTACAACTTCCCAAAGAAATCATTGAATGGTTCAAAGCTAAATCTTTGCGTTCCAGCTTTTTGATATAACGCATCATTTCGGTTTCTGAATGATAAGAGTTGAAAATCTTATTTTCCATAAACGGAGTGGAGCGCTGAAGACTTTCTAAAATGGTCGAACTGCTGGATAACTCTGAAATCTGCGTTTTGTCTTTTTGCAATGCTTCTGAAAAAATGGACAGAATTTGATTGAGGTCATTAATCGATGTTGCTTCATTCAAGGCAATAGAAATGGTATCTTCATCAATATATAGGAAATTCACCTCGTATTTTTCCGCCACGGGCTTTATGATATTTACATTTCCTTTGACGGTGATGGTATCGAAATATGAACTATTGGTTTGAAAGACACCCATTTTTTCAAGGGTATTGGCAAGTGTAACGGCCGAGGCATGTACTTTCTCCGCAATATATTTCAAGCCCTTCGGGCCATGGTATACCGCATACATTCCTGCCATGACAGCCAAAAGAACCTGAGCCGTACATATGTTAGAGGTGGCCTTGTCTCTCTTAATGTGCTGTTCTCTTGTTTGTAGCGCCATACGTAAAGCCGGATTTCCATCAGTATCTTTGGTAACTCCGATAATTCGACCGGGAATACTACGTTTAAATTCTTCTCTAGTCGCAAAGAATGCTGCGTGAGGACCACCATAGCCCAATGGAATTCCAAATCGCTGCGTAGTACCTACAACTACATCAACTCCGATAGAACCTGGGGGAGTTAACAATACCAAACTGAGAATATCGGCCGCAACCGCAACTTTGATATCATTGTTTTTTGCCTGCATTACAAATTGAGCATAGTCATAAACTTGACCATGTTTTCCTGGATATTGTAAGAGAGCTCCGTAAAAGTCTTTTCCAAATTCGAAGGTTTCGTGATTACCAATTACTAATTCAATACCTAAGGGTGTAGACCGAGTTTTAAGTAAAGAAAGTGTTTGAGGCAAGACTTCTTCGGAAACGAAGAACTTCACTACACCGCTTTTCTTTTGTTCACGACTTCTGACGTCAAATAACATAGTCATCGCTTCAGCCGCGGCTGTGCTTTCATCCAAAAGTGAAGCATTAGCAAGTTCCATTCCAGTAAGGTCAGTCACAACAGTTTGAAAATTTAGAAGTGCTTCTAATCTGCCTTGAGCTATTTCAGCCTGATACGGAGTATAGGCAGTATACCATCCGGGGTTTTCAAGAATATTTCTCTTGATGACAGATGGAGTAAGGCTTTCATGATATCCCAAACCAATGTAACTTCTAAATATCTTGTTTTTATCCGATAGTTCTTGAATATGTTTTAAAAATGCGTGTTCGCTCAAAGGTGCATCTAGTTTTAATGGTCGGTGCAAGCGAATCTCATCAGGAATTGTTTCTTGAATGAGTTGCCCAAGGTTTTCAACTTCAATGGCAGCGAGCATATGTTGAAGATCGTCATTTTGAACGCCAATATGGCGCAAAGCGAATACGTCGGTTTTCATACTTGATTTTATTCAAATTAGCTTCGCAAAATTAGCAATTAATTCCCTTGAAAAAGGCTCTTTATAGATGAAGCACTTGAAAGTTTTTAACTAAAACAATAGGTTATAAACAGTTTGGGTACTTTTGTTCAATGAACCTCTTGAAGCGCATTTTTGATTTTTATCTAGATGCAAGCATACATGTGGCCTTAGCCGTTTTTTCATTGATTCAAATTACCATTCTAACGTTGAACATTCCTGTAGATTATCATCTCGGTTGGTTTTTGTTTTTTTCGACTATATCGTGTTATAATTTTATTAAGTACGGTGTTGAGGCTGAAAAATATATTTTGGTAGCAAATCAGTACCATAGAAGTATTCAGGTTTTCAGTCTTTTATCTTTGATTTTCGCACTCTATCATGGCTCGTTTTTAAATTTGGAAACGTATTTCGGCTTGGCACTCCTTATATTTTTGACTGGGGTTTATGCCCTTCCGGTCTTACCATTTTCTAAAAACCTTAGAAGTTGGGGAGCGGTGAAAATTTTTGTAGTTGCACTTGTTTGGTCAGGAGCAACGGTAGTGCTTCCGACAATTTCGGGACAAATCTCCTTTTCTTGGGATATCGGTGTTGAAACCTGTCAACGCTTTCTTTTTGTACTTGTTCTGATGATTCCTTTTGAAATACGAGATCTGGCTTACGACACACCCGAATTGAAAACTTTGCCGCAACGTTTTGGTGTGACTAACACTAAAATATTTGGAGCTTTTATGACGCTACTGTTCTTTTTCTCAGTTTTTTTAAAAGATAATATTTCTCAAGTGGAGCTAACCTCAAAAGGACTGGCTTTTTTGTCTTTAGGTATTTTGATGTACGTGACCAAAAGAAGTCAATCACGGTATTTTGCCTCTTTCTTTGTCGAAAGTATGCCCCTTTTATTATGGGGGCTTATGCTGGTCTTAATCCAGTGGTACTAAAGTTTATTCTGAAGTTGGTCTTTCATTTTTAATTTCTCCTGCTCAGAAAGACCCTTGAGATTGGCTTTTTCACAAAGCACAGTAAGTTTCGTATTCTTCTTTGTGAATGCTGAACAGGTTTTGCACATTAACAAATGAAATTTAAATTTCATTTTATCCATAAAAGATGCTTCTCCATACTGAGATTTATTACAGATTATAGCAGCTTTATCACAAGAGATCATATTTAATACCAATTTTGATTAAGACAACCCATAAGTGCGGTTCTAGCTCTATGAATCATTACCCAAAGGTTTGACGGATTAATTCCTAACTCATTACAAATTTCTTCTGTGCCAATACCTTGAATTGTTTTCATTTTGAAAACTTGGGCCTGTTTTTTTGGCAATTTGGATATGCATGAATGAATGGCTGATCCAAGTTCCTCATTCTCGATAGCACTATTTTCAAGAGTGCTAAACGGATCAGCTACTTGCTCTTCTAACCAGTCACCCTCCGAATCGGAGCTCGCACTGTAGCTCATACGTACTTCTGCTTTGCCTTTGTTCGAATTGATTTTTCGATAATGGTCAATAACCTTGCGTTTGAGAATTGCTATTAGCCATGTTCTTTCGGCAGCTTCGCCCTTATAGTTTTTTGCAGATTTGAGCCCAGCAAAGAAGGTCTCTTGTACCAAATCTTTCGCGATTTCGGCATTGCTCACCCTTGCTACCGCATAATTGAACAGGTAGTCCGCATATAAATCTACCCATGCATCGGGTTGTAACTGGTGAGCCGTCATTTTCTTTTTCTGGTTACCAAAAGTAACGGAATTTGATTTAACAATTCGCAAATTTTCACTTATCTCTTTGAACTTTAGTGCTGACATAATTTTTATATTTGTTTAAAATATACTGATATGAAATTCTCTATTTCACTCGTTCTCTTGTTGTTATTTAATTCTTCATGTGCTCAAATTTCGTCAAAACCTATCACGGAAGTCTCACGAAACGAATTCAATAACGTGATATTAGTAGATGTTAGAACTCCTGAGGAATACGAAACCGGACATATAGAGAATGCCCTGAATATCAACTGGTACGATGAAGATTTTACGGCCCAATTTGTCAATATTCCAAAAGAAGATGTGATATATGTTTACTGTAAAATGGGAGGGCGCAGTTCCAAAGCACAACAATTGCTTGATTCATTAGGCTATAAAAAAGTGGTTAATCTTGAAGGGGGCTACGAGGCCTATTCAAAGAATCAGGAGTAAAAGTATTACGCTTTTATATTTTTCGAAGAGTACCGCGAATCATGTAGAGAACAGTTTCACCGAAGTGATTGTTTATTATGGTTGAAGGAGGGTGTGAAAGGAGAGATAGGTAATATTGACCATTTCCCTGTAATGCCAGAATGTGTAACTAGTTTTCAAGAAATATTTTATTCGCTAAAACGGTTTTAATTTCTTCAGCTGTAAGGCCTGCTTCCGTTTCATTATCATAAGCATAGCTTATAATTTCCTTTTCCATTTCGAGAAAGTCATGATCAGTATCTATTGAGGAACACATAAAACTATTCTCTGTATCACATTTTTCAGAGTGACCAAAACCTAGAGCATGCCCCATTTCATGTTTAAACAATATTGGTAACGGACTCGAAACCCACATTCTTGTTTCACCCAAAACGGAATTGTTATTGGCCGTTATCGCGTAACCCGCATAAGTTTGTCCATCAATGATTTCAAACATATCATTCCAAAGACCTTCAATATCCGAGCTCTCGCCAAAGTACAAATGCGCATTCGATTCCGCCAAAGTCTCTACCAAAGAGATGTTGAAATCGCTATTCTCAAAAATAACATTGTATTCTTCAAGAACTGATTCTACATCAGCGATGAACTGGGCGTTAATTTGACCATCCAAAAATAGTTTCATGGGCTCCATCCAGCGACTTGAGTTTTCTAGAGGACTATTTGTTGGAGCTTGCCAAAGGGTCAAATATTGAAAATAAGCAATAGTTTCTTTTTGTTCTGCTGTTAACAAATCAAATTCATTGATATCATTGATTGCGAGTTCGAAAACCTGCTCCACAATGGTCTTTCCATCAAAGACAGAAACAGTAAAGGAAAGACTTTGAGAAGTCTCATAGTCTAAAACTAGGTCATTGCCAAGGGTGATTTCTCCACTTTGTTCGTTGATTACAAGACCGCTTTCACTGTTAATGGTGAAGGTGAGGTCATCATTGTCCGAATCAGTTGCAGAGATCGCGCCTACGAAGGAGCCAGCTTCTGAATGTTCATCAATAGTTAGGGATTGAACATTAATATTGGGTTGACTGTTTTCCGATTCTTGTTCAATTTCAACTGAATCAGTGCTACAGGAAAATAGAATAGTTGCCGTACCAATAAAGAATAGCTTATTCATAGGTTAGATTTGGGTTTATTTTGAAACTCTAAAATACCCAACACAGATAAGTGCTAAAAGTTATTGTTGTAAGGTGGGCTGTAAATGTGGTATACCTATGAAAATAAGATGTTCATGTTCTAGAGTCCATCTTGGAGAAGTAGATGAATTCAGGCATTTTCCTCCAATAGTCCTGCTCTCTTTAGCAACGCTTCAACTTTAGGTTCGGCTCCTCGAAATCTTTTGTAAAGAACCATAGGTTTTTCAGTACCTCCTTTTGAAAGTACATGCTCTTTGAATTTTGTAGCAACTTCCTTGTTGAAAATGCCTTCTTCTTTAAAGTAGGCAAAGGCGTCTGCATCTAATACCTCCGCCCATTTATAGCTATAATAACCTGAAGAATAGCCACCCTGAAAAATATGGGCAAAAGCGGTGCTCATACAAGTTTCAGGAGTTTCAGGATATAAATTTGTACCTGAAAAGGCCTTGGTTTCATGTGCTTTTACGTCGGTTATACCAGAAGGGTCTATGCCGTGCCAAGACATATCCAAAAGCCCAAAGCTCAATTGACGCAAGGTTGCCATACCTTCTTGGAAAGTAGCGGATTCTTTTATTTTTTCCACCAATTCCATAGGAATTACTTCTCCTGTTTCATAATGTTTCGCGAACAGTTCGAGGGCTTCTTTTTCATAACACCAGTTTTCCATGACTTGTGATGGTAGTTCGACAAAATCCCAATAAACAGATGTTCCTGAAAGGCTAGGGTAGGTAGTGTTGGCCAGCATACCGTGTAGCCCGTGACCAAATTCATGGAATAAGGTGGTTACTTCATTAAAGGTTAAAAGAGATGGTTTAGTCTCAGTTGACGGAGTAAAGTTGCATACGTTTGAGATATGAGGACGTACATTTTGGCCATCTTTTCTGAATTGTGGTTTGAAAGAGGTCATCCAAGCACCGCCTCGTTTTCCACTTCGTGGATGAAAATCTGCATAGAATACAGAAATAAAATTTTTGTCCGTATCGTACACACGATATGTTTTCACCTCTTCATGGTACTTGTCGATATCGTAAACTTCTTCAAACTGCAAGCCGAATAACTTTGCCGCTACTTCAAAAACACCATCGATAACATTCTCCAGTTTGAAATAGGGTTTCAATTGTTCATCATCTAAATTGAACAATTTCTGTTTTAGTTTTTCGGAGTAGTAGCTGCCATCCCATTTCTGCAATTGGTCAATATTATCCAATTCTTTAGCGAAGTTTTCCAATTGTTCGAATTCACGCTCAGCAGCAGGCTTTGCTTTCTCAAGTAGCTCGTTTAAAAACGAATGGACTTTCTTTGGAGTCTCTGCCATACGCTCTTCCAAGACAAAGTGGGCGTGAGTTTGGTAACCAAGTAGATTTGCCCTTTCATGCCTTAAATTGACGATTTTTAGAACAATTTTCTGATTATCTAACTCATCCCCTTTAAAAGATTTGCTTCCGAAAGCCAGTGAAAGTTCTTTTCGCAACTCCCTGCTTTGTGCATATTTCATGAAGGGAATATAGCTGGGGTAATCTAAGGTTAACATCCAGCCTTCATCTTTACCTTTTTCCTTTGCTAATTGTGCAGCAGCTTCTTTGGCCCCATTAGGTAATCCATCCAAATCTGATTCGTTGGTGATATGTTTTTGGTATTTGTTGGTTTCGGCCAGAATATTTTCCCCGAATTTCAATTTTAGTTTTGAAGATTCAGCATCTATTTCGCGAAGCCTTTTCTTTTTATCTTCGGATAAATTGGCACCGTTGCGACTAAAACTCTTATACCTTTTATCAAGCAAGGTGTGTTGTTCTACAGAAAGGGCTAACTTATCTTTTTGCTCATAAACAGATTTTATTCTTTTGAACAACTCTTCATTTAGGGTGATATCGTTACCAAATTCTGCAAGTAAAGGAGAGGTTTCTTGTGCGATTTTTTGAATTTCCTCGTTTGTTTCTGCGGAATTTAAATTAAAGAAAACACTAGAAATTCGATCTAGTTGTTGACCAGAGAACTCCAAAGCTTCAAGAGTATTCTCAAATGTTGGTTTTTCTGATGTTACTATAATGGCGTCGATTTCACCACGGGCATCTTCCATTGCCTGTAAAAAAGCAGGCTTGAAATGCTCGTTTTTAATTTTTGAAAATGGAGCCGTATCAAAGGGGACTAAAAGGGGGTTCATATGTTTTGTCGATAGTTTATGATTATCAGTTGACGGGTATTTAATTGTTGCGAGAATAGGAGATAACAACTATCACCCAGGCAACCAGTAACTAGTTTTATTTTTTATTTACTTTTTTGGCACCGTCAATCACTTTCTGTTTTAGTCCTTCTTTATAAAGGATAATTTTATCCAGCACACATTTATCCGAACTTCCGATAATTTGGGCAGCAAGAATACCCGCATTTTTGGCTCCATTTAAGGCCACGGTTGCCACCGGAACCCCTCCGGGCATTTGCAGAATAGAGAGGACAGAATCCCACCCGTCGATAGAATTACTGCTTTTTACAGGTACACCGATCACAGGTAACGGTGACATTGAAGCTACCATGCCTGGTAAGTGTGCAGCACCACCAGCCCCAGCAATGACTACAGAATACCCATTGGTATGGGCGTTTTTACTAAAATCGAATAATTTCTCGGGTGTACGATGCGCAGAAACAATATCGACATCAACCTCAATATCGAAACCTTTTAAGATGTCAATAGCATCTTGCATTACTGGTAGGTCGCTAGTGCTTCCCATGACTATGGCTACTTTGCTCATAATTATTTACTGATTACTTTTATTTTTTCTTTTACTTCCTGCGCTACTCTTCTGGCTTCATCAATATCTTCATTCACAATAGTTACATGGCCCATTTTTCGAAAAGGGCGTGTTTGTTTTTTACCATAAATGTGTGGGGTTACACCATCCATTTTAAGAATGGCGTCAATATTTTCATATACTACATCACCTGTATAACCCTCGGCGCCGACTAAATTTACCATGATGCCTGCCACCTTACTAGTTGTGTTGCCCAGAGGTAAATCTAAAATGGCTCTTATATGTTGCTCAAATTGGTTGGTATAACTCGCTTCGATACTATAATGACCACTGTTATGAGGTCTTGGGGCAACTTCGTTGACCAATAATTCATCTTCTTGAGTCTGAAACATTTCTACTGCCAACAACCCAACTTGTTGAATCTGTTCGGAGACTTTTAATGCTACTTGTTGTGCTTTTCGGGCAACTTCATCTGGAATTCGAGCGGGGCAGATTACATATTCAACCTGATTGGCTTCAGGGTGGAATTCCATTTCTACCACAGGATAGGTCTTAACTTCCCCCACCACATTTCTCGCTACTATAACTGCTAGTTCGTTCTTTAAATTGACCATTTCTTCGATAATACATTCACCAGATGGTAATTCTTCCAAATCTTCCAGGCTACGAACAACTTTTACCCCTTGTCCATCGTAACCAAATTGTGCGGCCTTCCAAATAAAGGGAAACTCGAGACTTCCATTATGCACACTATCTGCAATTTCACTTTTATAAGCGAACCGATCAAACGCTGCTGTGGGAATTCCGTGATCTACATAAAACAATTTTTGTTTTGCCTTATTTTGTATGATACGTAGGGCTTTGGTAGGGGGGAAGACCTTTTTGCCTTCGTCTTCCAATTTTTCAAGCGCATCAAGATTGACGTTTTCGATTTCTATGGTAAGCACATCGACATTCTTTCCAAAATTATAGACGGCATCAAAATCCATCAAACTTCCTTTTACAAATTCATCACATGCAATTCTACAAGGAGCTTCGTTTGAAGCATCCATTACTTTAGTTCGAATATCAAACTTTCTAGTCTCGTAGAGCATCATTTTTCCGAGCTGTCCGCCGCCTAAAATCCCTAATGTAAAATCTGAAGAAAAGTATTCCATTGCCATTTGACCAACTTTGTTTTCAGGTCGTTCGGTAAAAATACGTCTAAATATGAAAACGACGTGTATCCATTCAAAAATGCAAAATCAAAGTGTTATATTAGCCATCCTTAAAAAAAGACGGTGATAAAACTGCACGACCAATATTTTAAACCTTTCCTGTCCGAAGAGCAGATCTTAGCGGCTGTAAAAGATATAGCGCAAAAGGTAGCCAAAGATTATAAGGACGAGACCCCAATTTTTGTGGGTGTTCTTAATGGGGCTTTTATGTTTGTTTCCGACTTTTTAAAAGAGTATCAACACCCATGCGAAGTCACCTTTGTTAAACTTAGTTCGTATGGTGGATTGACATCTACCGGTATTGTAGAGACGTTACTTGATGTTTCTGAAGATATCAAGGGTAGAAGTGTGATCATACTCGAAGATATTATAGATACGGGCCGAACCCTTCAACAACTGATTCACATGTTTTCTGATATTGATGTGAAGGAGTTCAAGATCGCTAGTCTTTTCTATAAATCGGAGATTTATAATGGGGAATATAAAATCGACTATGTCGGTCTTGAAATACCGAATAAATTTATCGTGGGTTACGGACTTGACTACAACGAGTTAGGCCGAAATCTCAGAGAAGTATACCAACTAAACCAAAAACATATGATTAACCTAGTGCTGTTTGGCAAACCTGGTGCCGGAAAGGGTACTCAAGCTGAATTTTTGAAAGAAAAATACAATTTGGAACACATTTCTACAGGAGATTTGTTTCGTTATAATATGAAGAACGATACTGATTTAGGAAAATTGGCAAAATCATATATCGATAAAGGAGATTTGGTACCTGATGAGGTGACTATTAAAATGTTGGAAGATGCGGTTGATAAAAACCCTGATGCAAGCGGATTCATTTTTGACGGGTTTCCTAGAACAGCGGCACAGGCTGAAGCTTTGGATAAGTTCTTAGCGGGCAAGAGCATGAAAATAAATGCCACAATCGCATTAGAGGCAGATGATGAGGTATTGATCCAGCGTCTTTTGGAGCGGGGGAAAGTGAGTGGACGAAGTGATGACCAAGACGAAAA
>CAZTLZ010000015.1:0-32695 GCA_964614665.1 uncultured Maribacter sp. | reverse complement strand
GAATGGTTCAAAAGGAGTTCAAACAAATTTTTCCAAAATCAGGTTGGGTTGAGCATGATGCCATGGAAATTTTAGAGTCGCAAATGAGTGTGCTATCTCAGTTGATTAGGGAGCAAAACGTAAGTGCTTCGGATATCAAGGCTATTGGAATTACCAATCAGCGTGAAACGGCCATAGTATGGGATAAAAACACTGGAGAACCCGTTTATAATGCTATCGTATGGCAAGACAAGCGAACTGCGGATATCTGTGAGGATATGACCAAAAGTGGACTTACAGAACATGTTCGAAAGACCACGGGATTGGTCATAGATTCGTATTTCTCCGGAACAAAAGTGAAGTGGATTTTAGATAATGTTGAGGGTGCCAAGGTGAAAGCGGAAAATGGAGATCTTTTGATGGGTACTGTAGATAGTTGGTTAGTATGGAATATGACCAATAGGGGTAATCACGTAACCGATTATACTAATGCATCTAGAACCTTGATTTATGACATTGTCAACTTAAGGTGGGATGATGAATTATTGAAATTTTTGGGTATTCCGAAGAGCATGTTACCAGAGGTGAAACCTTCAGCCCATCATTTCGGCGATTATGAGTTGGATGGAGTAAAAATTCCCATCACAGGGATTGCCGGGGATCAACAGGCGGCCTTATTCGGCCAAGCATGTTTCAAGGAAGGAACAGCTAAAAACACATACGGCACTGGTTGTTTTATGTTGATGAATACAGGAGAAAAACCAATGTTCTCAAAAAATGGGCTGTTGACAACTATCGGCTATGGTTTAGATGGCAAGGTAACTTATGCTCTTGAAGGAAGTATTTTTATTGCCGGTGCCGCGGTACAATGGTTACGTGATGGATTGGCATTGATAAAAGATGCTAGAGAGACCGAGGCCTTAGCAGATTCTGTAGAAGGAGAGAATCCTGTGTATGTCGTCCCTGCCTTTGCCGGTCTTGGAGCTCCCTATTGGGATATGTATGCCCGTGGGGCGGTTTTCGGATTAACCAGAGATACCGGAAAAGCACATTTAGCAAAAGCAACCTTGGAATCATTAGCCTATCAGACCAAAGATATTTTAAAAGCAATGGAGGATGATTCGGGTATTCAATTGGAAAATCTACGGGTTGATGGTGGTGCTTGCGCTAATAATCACTTAATGCAGTTTCAGGCGGACATATTAAATACAGAAGTCCATCGACCTGAGGTCATTGAATCTACGGCAATGGGTGCTGCGTTTTTAGCAGGAATTCAGGTCGGACTATGGAAGCAGAAAGATATCGACCAAAACCGACCTATGAACCGTGTATTCAAACCAACTTTTGATAGCGTAAAGAGAAAGCGCTTATATGAAAAATGGCAAAAGGCAGTTGAAAGAACTAAGGGCTGGGAGGAGATTTAGAAATAAAATTGAAAATAAAATAAATTGTGAAAAGCATAAAATTCTCAAATCTAGACCGGGCAAAAACAGTTGCCAAACTTGCTAAAGAGAAGTTCGACTTGGTGGTTATCGGAGGAGGAATTACTGGCGGAGGAATTGCCTTGGATGCTGCCTCCCGAGGATTGAAGGTAGCCTTGGTTGAAAAAAATGATTTCGCATCTGGCACAAGTAGTAAGTCTACCAAACTGATACATGGCGGTTTGCGGTACTTGAAGCAGTTCGATTTTTGGCTGGTCAAAGAGGTTGGTTCTGAACGAGCGATTGTGCATAAGTTAGCTCCTCATTTAGTACTTCCTGAAAAGATGTTATTACCGTTGATTGAAAATGGTTCGTACGGCAAATGGCTGACCTCCATCGGCTTGAAGGTTTACGATATTCTTGCCCAAGTTACAGGTGATGATAAGCGTAAAATGCTTGAAAAGAAGGAAGCATTAAAGCTGGAACCGTTGCTTCCAAAGAAAATTTTAAAAGGGGCAGGGTACTATGCCGAGTATCGAACTGATGATGCTCGCTTGACCATTGAGAATATTAAGACCAGTTTGCAATTTGGGGCGATAGCCATGAATTATGCATTGGTCGAGGATTTTACATATACTGACGAACAAATTTCAGCGGTAAATGTGAAGGATAAAATTTCGGGTAAAGATTTAACCATTAAAACCAAATATGTAATTAGCGCAGCTGGCCCATGGGTCGATGAACTGCGAAATGTGAACAATTCAAAAAAAGGAAAGCGCCTGCATTTGACTAAGGGAGTGCATTTGGTTTTTCCTAAAGAGAAATTACCTGTAAAGCAGTCGGTGTATTTTGATATTCCCGATGGTCGAATGATGTTTGCTATTCCTAGGGGAAAAGTAACTTATGTCGGGACAACGGATACTAATTTCAATTTGGATAAGGACAATGTTCGTACGGATTTGGCAGACGCGATTTATCTGCTTTCTGCGGTAAACAATATGTTTCCGAAGATAAATTTGGAGATGGAAGATATTATTTCTTCCTGGGCCGGTTTGCGGCCCCTTATTCACGAGGAAGGGAAATCTGCTTCTGAACTCTCTCGAAAGGATGAGATTTTCACCTCTGAAACTGGACTGATCAGTATTGCTGGAGGGAAACTTACAGGGTATCGGAAAATGGCCGAGCGCGTAGTTGACCGTATAGCCAAAAAGATGGAAGAAGAGCATGACATAGAGTTGAAGGAGTGTTTTACCGATGAAATACCACTTTGTGGAAATGTCGATTTCAAAAAATTCAAGCATGTTAAAAAATATATTGCCGAGATTTTTTTACGAATGGAGCCCGACGGGTTTACAAAACATGATGCCTGGTTCTTGGTAACGAATTATGGGAAGCAGACAGAAATCATCTTAGATACCTATGCAACTTTGAAAGATGCCGATAAATATGAGCGTATGGCAAAAGCGGAATTGCGTTTTGGCATTGACTATGAAATGGTTCAAAACCCAATGGATTTCTTTATTCGAAGAACAGGGCGTTTATATTTTGATATTGATAGCGTTCGAAACTTGATGGAGCCTATTTTGCAAGAATTCAAGTCAATTTATAAAGTTGATGACACACAGCTTTTAGTCTGGAAAGAAGAGTTGGATGCAGCGTTGGAAGAGCATTCTGATTTTTCTATGGAAAGAGGATAAACTTTTTTAATACTGAGCAAGTTGAAGTTTCTACTGATGCTGGAAGTTTGCTTTTCTCCAAGGTGAATTATTTGAGTTTCGAGTACCAATAAATTTCTCCTATCCCGGGAAGACAAAAACATAGTTAATCCAACTTATCAGTCAACGCCTTAAAAACCCGTTTCGCACTTCTACCTTGATATAGCACATTGTAAACGGCATCAATAATAGGGGTTTGCACTTTTTTAGCAAACTTCGTTTTTTGTTCAAAGGCAGTTTTGGCAGCATAATATCCTTCAGCGACCATCTTCATTTCCATTTGGGCACTTTTTACGGTATAGCCCTTACCAATCATATTTCCGAACATGCGATTTCGACTAAAAGTAGAATATCCTGTGACCAATAAATCGCCTAAATAGGCAGAGTTATTAATGTTCCTCTTCATCTTATGCACACGCTTGATATAGCGCTTCATCTCGCGAATGGCATTGCTCATCAAAACGCTTTGAAAATTATCCCCATAACCTAATCCGTGATAGATTCCAGCTGCCAAGGCATAAATGTTTTTCAACATGGCGGCATACTCGGTTCCGATGATATCGTCGGATATCTTTGTTTTTATATAATGACTTTTCAGATTATTTGCTACCAGTTTTGCCTTTTCTTGGTCTGCACATGCGATGGTTAAATACGATAAGCGTTCAAGAGCTACCTCTTCTGCATGACAGGGACCGGTAATAACTCCTATGTTTTCAAAGGGAATCTTGTACTTTTCATGAAAATGTTCGCCAACAATCAGTCCGGTTTCAGGAACGATCCCCTTGATGGCGGAAAAGATGATTTTGTCTTTTAAAGGTCGAGTTAACTTTTGAAGCTCATTTTCTAAAAAAGCTGAAGGGATGGCAAAAATGAGGACATCCGAAGAATTGACAGTTTCATTTATATCATCGGTCAGGTATAATTGCTCAGTATGAAATTCTACCGAACTAAGGTAATTGGGGTTGTGTTTTTCCATTTTAATATATGTTACAGCATCGGAATTCCGCATGTACCAACCCACTTCCCCCTGATTTTCTAAAAGCATTTTTACGATTGCTGTAGCCCAACTACCGCCTCCTAAAACAGCAAATTTCATTTTATCCATTCTTCAATTGAATTAGAGGTCAAAGCTAAGCAATTCTAAAAATGAAACATTAAACATTGACAATCAACATATTAAAAATATTGGCATGGAGATTGTTTCTACTCCATTGAATTCAAATACACTTATTATGAAAGCAAAACTATTCTTCGGACTCATCCTAATCGGAACCTTAATGACTTCCTGTTATGTGGAAACAATCATTCAAGATGACTTTATTGAAGAATCAGCTTTCAATACAGATCAGGTCCTACAATCCTATGATTTGTGGTATATAGACATCAATGCTACCACAGGAAATGGCGAGGTGCCCTTCTTACAACGCGCTTTTACGGTGTCCTTTGTTGATGGTATTCTTTATGCCAATAATAATATTGTCGGTATTGGAAAAACGGGAAACGGCTTCGGAATCGATGTTGGTAGTTACGGAACCCTTCAGGGTACTGTTGAAATCGATCATGATATTGATGGACTATGGTTACTGGACATATTCGCTGTTAACAACAATACTATTGAAGTAAGGGATTCACGCTCAGGAACATCCTATTTTTTAAATGGTTATCAAACCAACACTTTTGATTACGATTTTGTATTCTACGATAACATCAATTATTTCATACAAGAGTATGATGCTTGGGAAAAAGTATTTACAAGCGAAGAAGGTGCCTTGAATGATTTTGATGATGAGAATTTCTTGCAATTCAATGCTACCTTTTTTAGATCTTCGATTGACCCTGTTGGAACAGGAATTGCCAACTTGCAATGGGATTTTGAAGGCGATTATCAGATTTATAATGTAGAAAACGATGAAACGCTCAAAACTTTAACACTTGCTTACGATACTATGGGCAATGATTACTTTGAGATTTACGTTATTAATGATAGTACAATCGAACTGTATCATCCATCAAGTGAAACAGTATATGAGTTCAAAGGAAAAGGGTATCAACAGTACCTTAAATCAGGAAAAAGTTCGGTTGCTAAGAAAAGAACAAAGACTTCGAATCCTACTATGAATGTAGAGCGAAAAAGAAAATAAAGGCCTAAGCCCTGAGCTTATTCAAAGGGCGAAGCAAAGATTTTTTGGTTGGTTATTTAGTTAGAAAACCCCCTTGCACAGAAATGTCAAGGGGTTTTTCCTTTGCCCTTCTATTTGAGTTTAAAATGTCTTTTTTTGAACTCAGAGGGGTTTTCATCAGTGATTTTTTTAAAAGTCCGATTAAAATATGAAAGACTTTCAAACCCACATTCATAACAAGTTTCTCCAATATTTTTACCCATTAACAAAAGACGTTTTGCCTGACTAATACGATATTGGTTCAGAAAGCTGATAAAAGTATTTCCTGTGGCTTTTTTGAAATAGCGACAAAAAGCGGGCTTGGTCAAATTGCAAAGCTCGGCTACTTCATCAACGGTTATTTTGTCTTGGAAATGCTCATCAATTAAAGCATAAATCTGACGAATTCGTTTTTGTTCTTTATCACTATACTTGTTAACGTAGGGTTTAGTATGTAACAGCTCGAATTCCCCGCTTTGGGCCAGTTTTCTTAAAATGGTCATTGATTGCATGAAGAACTCGAAAGGAGGTAATTTATGTAAAACTTTCAATAATTCGCCAACCTCTTTTTTGGTAGCTCCGGTAAATGCTAATCCATACTTTGAGAGTTCCATTAATCTTTCTATACTTTGTAACTCTGCGGTCTGAGAAATGAAGTTCTCTTTAAAGGAGGGTTTTATATGTAAAACTTCTTTGCGATAGCCAGATGTAACTCCATGATCAAAATTTAAATGAGGAATGTTTGATCCAATCAAAACAAGGTCGCTATTGGTGAACTGCGAAATATGATTACCAACATGACGAGTGGCACTTGCCCCCTCGATATAAACCAATTCGAACTCTGGATGAAAATGCCAGTAGAAGAGATGATTCAGCTTAGGGTCATGCAAAAGTCGAAACGGACTTTTAGATGCTGGGCTGATAGATTCTAATTGGATTTTCATGTTTAAATGTAACTAAATTGCCATTTATTTGTTCAAATGTTTATAAAAATATCAATATAGTTCAAATTTTAATCAATATCAAGGTGGAGAACGGTTGGCCTCGTTTTTAGTTTTACAGTATCAATGTAATCGTTATTCCAAAAAATAATAGACTATGGATTCAAAAAACAAATTGGAAATGGCCAACAAGGCCCATGAAGAAATTCCAGGAAATCCTTCCACGGCAACAAGTAGTAAACTGAAATTAAACGACCGTTCAAACGGAAAACCACTTCGAGTATTAACTGAAGAAGATTGGGAGTTTTGGATACATAATGGTTACATAGTTATAAAGAATGCTGTTTCAAAAGAACAGGCAAAAGCTACCGCCGATTTTATATGGGAATTTGATGAAAAAGACCCTAACGATTCAAAGACCTGGTATGCACCGCCACGGTCGGAAATGAAGATGAAAGAACTAGAGGGTACTGGGATGGTTGAGGTGTATAACAACCAATACCTTTGGAATAATCGCCAAATGCAGCGGGTATATGAAGCCTTTGTCGATGTTTGGGGTACAGAGAAATTGTGGGTCACCATTGATAGGGCAAATCTGAATTTCCCTTTGAAGCCCGGTGTAGATAAAAAAGGATTTATCCATTGGGATTATGACCCTGAAACGAGGCCTCAAAATGTCCAAGGCGTTTTGGCACTTGCCGACCAAACCGATGAAAATATGGGAGGCTTCCAGTGTATTCCATGGTTATATAGAAACTATGACACATGGAAATTGACACAACCTGAAGACCGAGATCATTTTCAACCTGATATTTCGGAACTTGAAGATAAAATTGTAAAAGTAAAAATGGAAGCTGGTGATCTACTCATTTTCAATAGCACCGAACCGCACGGAATCCGCCCGAATAAATCTGGGGATAAAGTGCGTATTGCGCAATATATCTCCATGATGCCGGCCGAAGAAGATAATGGCCAGTTAAGAAACTGGCGTGTGAATTCGTGGAAAAACCGAATTGCTCCTGAGGGCTATGCTTTTCCAGGTGACCCAAGAAACTGGGAGCAGACGAAATATGAAACCGCGGAATTGTCTCGACTTGGAGAAAAATTGTTAGGATTGAAGAATTGGTAACTTAAGTTAAATTTTGACTTCATAGAAGAGAGAACTTCCTTAATCGGAAATTGTTCTCTCTATTGTAGAGGTAGGTTGATTTGTACTATTATACCATATGCAGAGGAGAACATGGGTCATAATGAGCACTGACATTCTCAAATAGCTTATTCCTCCCTATCTAAAAGGATTAATTCAGTTAATTTTTGAACAACAACATTGGCCTCCAAACCATTGGGAATTTCTGGATGATAGTAATATTCAATTATCCTACGATCGAATTCTATGATATCTGAACCTGCGGCACCTACCCCACCACACATGATACTATTTTCCTCAGGTAGACTACCACATTGTGAAGTAGGAGCATGAAGCAAACCAATCATATGTCCCATCTCATGCAACATTGTGGGTTTGTTATGAGCATAATCAGCTATCCAGATTCGCCCACCACCAATTTCTGCAATACCTCCTATGCCAGGATTTTCATCCGCTAATTCACCAAAGCCTGGCCATTTTTGTTTTAATTCCGCAACAGTACTTGAATATAATTGAACGTTGGCGGCAAGTGAATCATTCACGAGTTCAATTTTAAAGCCATCTGTGAACATCTCATTATAGGCTTGGATGCTACTACTTGTAACAGCCTTTAAACCAGGTGTTACTGCCCCAGAATAGTAGATTTTAGCAGTAGTTGAGCGCTTAAATAAAGGAAAATCAGTGCTGTTAGATAGTATTTGATGTTTGAAACCGGTAATGATATCTTTTTCGAAGTTAGTCAGGGGCCCATCTTCAACGTCTATGATAATCAGTGTAATTTTTGTTTTTATAGAATTTTTCCCATCAGAAATACTAACTTCAAATTCAAAGGTGTCAGTAGTTTCATAATCCAAAAATTCGGCACCTTTGGCCGTAGTTAGTTCTCCAGAATTGTTGTCAAGGACTAACCCGTCGACCGTATTCATTGTAAATTGTAATTTGTCGTTTTCTGAATCTTCAGCAACAATCTTGCCTATTAAGAGACCCACCATAGCATTCTCCTCAATTTCAAAGGATTGTGAACTGGCCCTTGGGGGTGTATTTTCATCAGGAACAGAGGATTCAGGAACAATTTCAACTTTGTCATTCGCCCCATCTTTCTCACAACTGTAAATATAGATTACTAAAAGACCAGTCAAAGCTATTCTAATCAGCCGTTTGTACATAGTTTCGAAGTTTGGTTATATCACAAATATAATCCGTTTTGTCATATCGTTTAATACCCACAAGTAGGTATTTTACTAGGTTTGACGACTAATAAATTTAATGATCTACTTCACTTGAAAAGTCTTATTTTTGCGCCCTTAAAATAGTAAGGGATGAGAAAGTACCTTAATCTTTTCGACTTTAAACAAAAAGTAGACTATAAAACGGAGATTTTATCAGGTTTGACCGTTGCTTTGGCATTGGTGCCAGAAGCCATAGCCTTTGCTCTAATTCCTGGTTTTTCGCCCTTGACCGGCCTGTATGCTGCCTTCATCTTGGCACTTGTAACTTCTATCTTAGGCGGTCGCCCGGGAATGATCTCTGGCGCAACAGGTGCCGTAGCTGTAATTTTCATTGGATTGATTTTAGAACTTAAGAGAAACTTTCCAGGAATAGAACCCGAAACTATTTTGAATTATGTTTTTGCTACTGTTATTATTGCTGGAATCTTGCAAATCTGCGCTGGTCTTCTGCGCTTAGGAAAGTTTATACGTTTGGTACCACATCCAGTGATGTTTGGTTTCGTAAACGGCTTGGCCATTATTATTTTTATGGCACAGTTCCCTAATTTTTACGTAAAAGGAACTGAGGAGCTATTGAGGGGTTCTTCTTTATACATCATGTTGGGTTTGACCCTTCTGACGATGTTGATTATTTGGGGGCTTCCTAAATTGACAAAAGCGGTACCCTCATCATTGGTTGCCATAGTGATTGTTTCGGCAATTGTAATTGGTTTTGGGGTTGATACCCTTACAGTGGCTGACACCATTAAAGAAGGTGAATCTATCAAAGGGGGATTACCTCCTTTATCCATTCCTCAAATTCCATTTACCCTGGAAACTTTTACAATAATATTCCCATTCGCTGCAATTGTAGCTGGCGTTGGTCTTATCGAAAGCCTTTTGACATTGAATATTATTGATGAAATCACAGAAACTAGAGGTAGTGGGAATAAGGAATGTGTGGCTCAGGGAACCGCTAATATCCTTTCAGGATTCTTCTCAGGAATGGGTGGTTGTGCCATGATCGGACAAAGTTTAATCAACACATCTTCAGGAGCCCGTGCACGACTTTCAGGAATTACTGCTGCAGTGATGTTACTGGTCTTCATAATGTTCGGATCAAGCTTGATCGAGCGTTTGCCAATGGCCGCTTTGGTGGGCTTGATGTTTATGGTCGCCATTGGTACTTTTGAATGGGCGAGCTTTAAAACCTTTCGAAAAATGCCTAATTCTGACGTCATTGTGATGGTATTGGTCACTTTGATCACTGCAATTACCCATAACTTGGCTATTGCCGTTTTATTGGGGGTAGTTATTTCCGCATTAGCATATTCATGGGAAAATGCAAAGCGTATTAGGGCAAGAAAGTACTTAGATGATGAGGGTACAAAGCACTACGAGATTTATGGTCCTTTGTTCTTTGGTTCAACTACATTATTTTCGGAAAAGTTTGATATTCAAAATGACCCAGAGCAGGTGATTGTCGATTTTGCGGAGAGTCGTGTTGCCGATATGTCTGGTATAGAAGCCCTGAATAAATTAACTGAACGTTATGCAAAAGCTGGAAAGAAGATTCATTTAAAACACTTGAGCAAAGATTGTATCCGGCTTTTAGGAAATGCAAATGATATTATTGAAGTAAATGTTTTAGAAGATCCAACTTACAAGGTAGTTGTGGATAAGGTGAAAAAGATAGACGACACTGAACCCAAACGCCCTTTTAATATTTGGGAATTGTAAAACCCGCTGCTATTTCTTTTTTGAATTGCTATAACCCCCGGCCCATCCAATCCAATGACGAGATATGAGTTGCTTTTCAAGTCTTTGAATCTTTTTCTTTAGAACATTTTGTTCTCCAAAACGATTGCGAACATCTTTCATAATAAATGGGTATAAAAGCTTCATTTATAGTAAAGACGAAAGAGTATTGAAAAAAGGGACTTTTTTTTGTTAAATTTTTTGAATGCCTTTTTTATAAAGATGAAGCTATTCAAAAGGTTGTTACTCTCACTATAAAATTTTCAAAAACCAATTTTTCGTCTTTGGCAATAAGTTCAAATATAGACTCATGTATCTTCTTAGAATAGAACGAACTGAACATTAGAGCTTGGCCCTAAATTCTTTTGGGGTTTTTCCGAAGTAAGACTTGAAGGTTCTTAAAAAATGGCTTTGATCTGCAAAACCACATAAATAAGTAATTTCGGTTAAAGACAGTTCAGGATTGAGCAGATAGGCCAAAGCCTTTTTTATTTTTCGCTGTCGTATATAATCTCCTAAAGTTGTAGAAAAATACCTAGGAATACTTCTAGAAAGATGAACAGGATGAACTCCTAATTGTTCCGAAAGCCATTGTAAGCTTAGTTTTTCATCAATATCGGAATGCAAAATCTCCTTTAAAGAAGACACCCAAGGAGGGGTTTTTCTAAATTTGAATTGTTGTTCGCTTTGTGAGGTTTCGCAAAGTTGCAACAACAAAAGGTCAATCGATATTTCAGAATACTTGTCGCGACATCTAAACTCTGAATAAATCTTACCTAATAGGTGATGCATTAATGGGTTTTCAATCATCTGACTACCTTCCCATAGGTCAACATCAAGTTTTTTTTGATTGAACCACTTTCTTTCGAATTCAATATGAAAACCTCTCGCAAAGCTTGATTCTTTAATGTTACAATGGGTTTCGTTCCAATTGTGAAGCAATAAACTACCTGGGGTACATGGCGTTTTACCTTTTTTGTTGATGTCATATAGATTTCCTTCAATGACATACATAAAATAAGGATTCTCATGATAATGCCAGTCGGTTCGGGATATCAGATAATTATATTCTGATAGAACAATGCCTTTGGTAGCAAGCTCTAACTTTTTCTCTCCGTAGTATTTCCCCTTGGTCAGAATTTTCATGTGCCGGCTATTAATTCAAGATGGCGGATAAAGGCTTTAGCTGTTTATAAGACGGAATCTCATGAAGTTTGTTACGTTTAATTTTGGTTATCCGTTCAAATTCTCAAATAAAAAACTGCGCATCCAGCTAGCCGGATGCGCAGTTTTTAACTTTTCCCGAATTACTTATAATGTTCGCAAGTATTCCGCAACAGCTCTGGTTTCGTCTTCAGATAAATTTTGATTTAACATAATGGCGTTATTATATTCTTTCATAAGTGCTTTAGCAATGGCATCTTCTTTTAACATGACATTAGGGTTGGCAATCATATTCATAACCCAGGCCGGACTCCTTCTTTCATAAACTCCTTTGAGTGCAGGTCCGATCATACGTTGTTCGGCCATGTGGCATGCTGTACAGATTGTGTTAAATTTTGCTTCTCCTGTTGCAGCCAGTTCAGTGTCGATATCTGCAGGAAACTCAATATCCTTGAAAGGGCCTACACCGTCATTGTCCATATCAACAGGTACTCCTTCTGAAGTTGTTTCTGCTTTGACTTCCTTTTTCGCTCGGTTCATTTCAAAACCATCTTTTTTCTCTTCCTTTTTTGATTCACCACAGCCGATGAATAAGGTACCAATCGCTAGTACTGCAAGTAATTTTTTCATGTAAAATAAATTTCATGTCGGACACTGCGCGACATCAGTTTGAATTAAAGCACTAATATAGGGAATAGGGAAATTTAATCCACCTCATTGAAAAATTTTGTTGCTCTTTTTTCTGTGTAAGTGATATTTTTCGGACCAACGAATCCGACATGGCCTCCATATTTCGGAATTTCAAGAAACAACTTTTTATTTTTTTGCGCTTGCTTTATAGGGTAGCATTCCGGTCCGAAAAAGGAATCGTTTTTCGCATTGATAATCAAAGAGGGAATTTTGATGTTTTCTAGAAATTGTAAACAGCTGCACTTATCATAATAGTCCATGGCGTCTTTAAATCCATGTGCTCGACTCGTATAAATGTCATCGAAATCCTTTAAAGTCACCACCTTTTTAATGTCTTCATGTGATATTTCTTCAGGGAAACGCTTCTGCTTTTCCTTTAACTTGTCTACCAGGTTTTTTTTAAATCGTATGGCATAAGGGATGTTTTTCGGTTTCAATAATTCTTTACAAGAGCTATAAAGACTACAGGGTACAGATACGGCAATACCAGCCTTAATTTCTTTGGGTATTGTCCTATCTTCGCCCAAATACTTCAAAGTTAGATTACCACCCAAGCTAAATCCTTTGATGTAGATTTCAGAATATTCCTTAGTTTCAAGAAGATGTTGAACAACAGCATCTAGGTCTTCGGTAGCGCCTGAATGATAAGAACGAAATAAGCGATTGGATTCACCGCTGCATGTCCGAAGATTAACAGCACAGACATCAAAGCGATTTGAATTGAATTCTTTTGCGCTTCCTGAAATGTAAGCACGTTGCGCATTTCCCTCTAGACCATGAAGTAGAATAACCACCTTTTGAGTTACAGCACTTGAAAAGCTCCAATCCAGATCTAAAAAGTCACCATCCGGCAATTCGATTCTTTCGCGTTTTTGCTCAAAATCAGTGATTTTTCGCCAAATTCCGGCATAAATCGTTGAAAAATGCCCGTTTTTGAACAAAAATGACGGATTATAAGAAGAGGAGATAATGGGCATTTAACTAATTGTGATAGAGGAAAAGTTTTACTTTGGGTAGGTTTCCAAAACTTTTATCTGTTCCTCAATTGCGGATTTGAATTCAGATTTCAGTGAATCTACCAATTTAGAAACAGGAACAGAGTCATCAATCAATGCCGAACCTTGACCGGCGGACCAAATGGTTTTCCAGGCCTTCGCTTCAGTATCTAGTTCTTTTCCAAAATCAATCTTAGTGTCTTTTTTCAAGTCTTCTTCCGTTAGTCCCGCAGCTTTTAGACTTGCTCCTAAGAAATTAGCATGCACACCTGAGATGGCGGCGGTATAGACCACATCACTTGCTCCGGCATCAACAATCATCTTCTTGTATTCATCTGGTGCTTTTCCCTCATCAGTATTAATGAACCGCGTACCCATATAGGCCAAATCTGCCCCCATTTGCAAGGCTGAAGCAATATCGCGACCTGTACTTATACACCCTGAAAGTATGATGGTTTTATGAAAGAACTTTTTAATTTCAGCTACCAAAGTCATCGGGTTGATGGTTCCTGCATGACCACCTGCACCGGCCGCTACTAGAATCAATCCATCAACACCAGCTTCCGAGGCCTTTTCAGCATGGCGTTTTTTGATAATATCATGAAAAACCAACCCACCGTAGCTATGAATAGCATCTACTACCATTGATACTGCTCCTAAGGAAGTAATAATAATAGGCACTTTGTGCTTGACACATAATTTGATATCAGCTTCTAATCTGGGATTGGTGGGATGCACAATAAGGTTCACCCCAAACGGAGCTGCCTTCTTTCCTGTTTCTTCCTCAAATTTTTGCAGTGCGGATTTTATTTCAATAAGCCATTCCTCAAAGCCCTCACTAGTTCTTTGATTGAGCGCGGGAAAGGTTCCGACAATCCCATTTTTGCAGCATTCAATTACTAACTTTGGCCCTGAGATTAGAAACATCGGAGCAGCAATTGCAGGTAATGAAAGATCTTCGATAAATGCAGGTTTTTGGCTCATAAGGTTCTATTTTTCTCCTCTAAATTTATTGATAAATTCTGTGCAAGCATCGCACTTTTTCAAAACTATGGTATTTTTGCCATTATTATGCATGCATAATAAAAGAATCGTAACATATGTACTTAAAAGAATTTGAAGTTCGCTGGAGTGATGTTGATGCCAATAGACATTTGGCCAATGGTGCCTACGTCAACTTTATGACCCATACCCGTATGGCGTTTCTGTCGGATTTGGGCTTAAGCCAAAAAACACTTGAGGAACATCAGATAGGTCCAGTAGTTTTTTATGAACATATGTATTACTTCAAGGAAGTTTTTCCAGAAAGGCCTATTAAAGTTTCTTTGGAAGTTATGGGGTTGAGTAAAGATGGAAAGTTCTTCGAATTCCATCATAACTTCTATGATGCTGATGGAAAAAATGTTGCCCATTGTGAAATGATTGGCTCATGGATTAGTCTGACCACTCGAAATCTTATCAGTTTACCTGATGATTTGTTAACTCTTTTTAATTCGGTCGAAAGACCTGAAGGGTTTCGTATTTTGACCAAAGAGGATACTAGGAAGTTTGCAAAGGTGCCTATGGATTTGAGTTCTTAAAAGCAATCTTACGTGTAACCAAATAATTCTTTTCACATTATTTCCTTTTTTATATTGCAAGAATTAAATTTTCGAAAAGCCTATTAAATCAGGTCCTTTAGGGCATACAACCCAGCTATTATAATTGATACAACAAATAGGGAAAAATTGGATTAGCTTTTTTACCATTGGTTAAAATCATCAACTAGAAAATATTGGTTATTTAGACTTTTCTTTAAAGTCATCAATTTGATTATTATTCCTTCTGAATCTCATTCTTAAATATAGACCAAAAATTAAAAGTGATACACCAAGGGAAAATATGAATGCATCTTGAATAGTATCCAAAGGATTCTTTCCTCGATAGTTAGCCATTAGTACAATTCCTAAAGCAACATAAACTATGTAATATTTGCTTTTAAGCATATTAGTCTATCCTTTATTTGAACTTTAATCTTTTCCAAATCTCTTTGAGATAGGAACTCAATTAATCTATTTTATTAATAGGAATTTTTATGTAACTCGCATTTTCCGGGGAATGATGAATAGTGATTTCGGCTTTTTTAGCATCTTTTTTTGTTTCAAGTGAAACATCTTTTCCGGAGTTATAATTTTTTTGCAGATAATTAGCATTAATTCCAGTAATTGAAAGTGCAAATCTGCTGCCTTTTTCTGCTACTAATGCTGTTACGTATGGCGTATCAAATTTACAGAGAAACATTTTGCCTTGAGGGGCAAATTCAGGAATATCTAATCCATTTCGATACCTTAATCTAAGTTGATCATAACCGACGTATTTCGTTTCTCCGATTTGATTGATTAAATGCAATTGGACACTCATATCTGTATCAGGCACATTTAAAGTCAAATACAATCCCACTTCAAATTGGCCAACAATGGATGTATCTGAGTCAAGTGCCTCGGAGACATATATTATTCTTCTCTTTTCCTCAATAGAGATTGGTGCTTTATAAAAATCTAACCCTTCGTATGTTTGCACTTGAGTAGTATCCAATGGGTTGTTTATTATAAAATCTGAGTCCTTATTAAAAGATTTATTCGGCGTCAGATGACCAGGATCAATTAACAATCTTGCTTCAGACTGTGGACTTGACAAATAAAAGGTCAGGGTATCATTTGAAATATTCTTGAATTGATTTGTGTATTTCCACTTATTCTCATCCATCATATAATAGCATACACGGTCTTTCAAAAATTCTGGCTTTTCCTCATTCTTGAGCGTCCAATTGAACCAATCTAAATGTAGCTTTTTCATATCTAGTTTTGAATTGCTGCCAAAGGTTAGGCCACCAAATTCACTAACGGGATTACGTGTGCCTGCATGTGACCAAGGTCCAATAATTAGATAATGATTTAATTTTATTTTTGGATGCCCAAACTGCATATGATCTTTATAGTACTTCATCGCACCGGGTTGATCACCATCAAAATAACCGGTTATAGTTAGTATTGGTATATCGAAAGACTCATATTCTTTAGGTGTTGGGTAAAAATTTTGCCAGTACTCGTCAAGATCAGGGTGTGATATCCATTTTTGAAAGATTGAATTCTTTTCACCAAGTGCTAACATGTCCCAATCCCTGAATGGAATATGTTCTTTGTGCTTTTTAGTTGCTTTACTTTCCCAAAAAATATTGTTGCTGAATAAATTCGTATTTCTACCCTTACCACTTGTAAAGTTCAACCATTGCAAAGAATAATTACTAAAAATACCCCCAGATTTAGGAAAGTCAATCCCTGGTCCGACTGCTGCCGTGGGAACTATGGTCTTTAGAGCTTTGGGTTTATTCTTTAGTGTCATCCATTGAACCATTCCTCGGTATGAGCCTCCCATCATGCCAATGTTACCGTTGCACCATGCTTGTTCGCTTATCCATTGGATTGCATCGTAACCGTCTATACCATCTTTTTCAAACGGTTGGTATACTCCTTCAGAATTTCCTCTACCCCTTAAATCAAGTGTTACAAAAACATAACCTTTTTCTGCAAAATACATTCCTCTTTCTATTGCTTCATCATTGACATAAGGTGTATATATGAGTACCACTGGATAAGATTTTTGGTCACTCGTTGGTAAGTAAATATTTGCAGATAGATTAGTGCCATCTGTCATAGGGATTTTTTGATAAAGTCTAATATCAACTTCTTGAGAATAGGCTAAAGACCAGTTAAATAAAAGCGTTGTTAGGACTATACCAATTCGTTTCATAAAACTTTATTTTAAAAGAATTCGGCAGCAATTTTTGCCAATCATGTTTCTAGACTAAGTTAAGATAAATTTGGAGGTCTTTACGGAGGTTATTTTCATCATTTAAATGAGCTAATAATATTTCTTCGAAACAATGTTAACCTGAATCAACATGATAACATGAATTTGTAAAATGCATATTTATTAATCTAAAAAAGAAATTATGTTCAATCTTAAAATAAATGGATTTAGGTGTAACGAGGAAACGGACGGTACAGGTTCAGATACTATCGGATTATTTCTTGCAGCGTTACCTGTCAGAAAGAATCCAACAAGTCCTAGTAGGTGGACTTATGCAGATGGTTATAGGGATTATAGAGTTCGTTGGGCAGGCGATATGGACACAAACGAGGCATTTACTTTTCAATACCCAATGAGTATTAATCAAAGGTCTTCCGACTACGATGCCCTTGAAATAATTATGATGATGTTTGAAATTGATGGGGGAAGTTCAATCAAAAACCAGGCTCTTGAAGAACATTGGACTATGCGGACTAAAATTGAATCTGATTTTCAGCCAGGTGTTAGACTTGGATCCTTTCCCGAGAGGACCTCTAATGGGTATGGTTCTTATAAAAGAGTTTTACCATGGGTTGGCTGGGATAGTGGCGAAGCATTTGGTGCAGGAGAAGACCTTATTGGCTTAGATCTTTGGCATGTTGATCTCGATAGGCCGCTAAGTGGTTCAATCTCATGGGACGAGTATCCAAACACAAATGGAGCGACTGTTAGGTGGACTCCTGATGCTGAGCGGCTGTACCTACAGAGGTTTCATTCGATAGAGCGAAGGCTATACAAAAATCGGCGGGGAGACGGTAGTCTTTCGGAGACGCGCTCGTACCGCAGTAATGCTGAAGATTCGCAATATACATTCGAAGTAGAATACACTGATATTTGACCAACATTAAGAGCGCCTTAAGCAGAAAAAGGTTTTACACCTAATACCAATTTTGATGCCTTGGTGAAGAAAGAAAATGAGGAGTCATATAAATATGGTGGACGTAGTATTTACGGTTTTACCAAGCCGATCCAAAATAAACAGTTAAACTTGTTCCAATGATTTTTGTCTTATTTGATTTGAGGCTTGGGTTTTCTACTCGCCAAATATACTCCCAACAAAACCAGACAAGCGGCCAGTATTTTTAGAGTCGTCAAACTATCTTTTCCTGTAGCTGTAGCATAAAAAATTCCTATCAAAGGCTGCACATAAACAAAAGCGCTAAGTGTTGAAGCCTTTAATTGGGTCAGGGCGAAGATGTTGAAAAGGTAAGTGCAAAATGTAGTGCCGAGAATCACAAAGACGATTTTCCAAAGGGCTTCAAATGGCAAACTTGGCCAATCGATTTCAATTAATTCATGATAACCGAAAGGAAGACAAATCAATATTCCCAAAGAAAACAACCATTTCATAAACGTAAAAGGGTGGTACTTTTCAATAAGTATCTTGGCAACTATCAAATAGGTGCTGTAGAAAAATGCATTCAAAATTATGTAGAAATTACCCAACGGGATATTTGGAGCATCATGACGTATCTCGCTTCCGAATAAAATAAGTCCAAGAGCCCCGGAAAGACCAACTATGATTCCGATTATTTTGCGTGAGGTAATCTTTTCCTTTATAAGAATTACGGATAGAATAAGAACGAATATCGGGGTTAGTGTAATAATGACCGCGCTATTGATGGGGGTGGATAGGGCCAACCCTTTAAAGAAAGATAGCATGTTTATACCCATACCGAAAACGGCACAAATCAAAATACGTCCGTAGTCTTTTTTTTCAATTTTTTCCTTGGGCCCCATTATAGAAACTATCCAAAACAAGACCGAAGCACCAATCAGGCGAAGCATAACGAGTCCGTAGGGCTGCACATGGTCTGGCATTAAACCTTTGGCGATGGTATGGTTTATACCATAAATAGTGGTCGCGCCTATTGCAGCGAATATGGCTAGTGTGCGCTTGCTCAAGCGTGAATAGCTTTTTTGGCCGCTTCGACTACTTTTTTGCTATTTCCAACAAATATTTGATCGTTGACGAAAATTACGGGTCGTTTCAAAAAGGTATAGTGTTCCAAAATCAGTTTTTTAAAATCGGCTTCTGAAAGTTGTTTTTCATGCAAACCTTGTTGCCGAAATAATCGTGCCCTTTTACTAAATAACGCTTCGTAACTTCCTGCCAGATTTTTCATTTCCTCAACTTGGGTTTTGGTGATGGCTTCTGTTTTGATGTCTTGAAGGTCGAATCCATTCAATGGCTGCAATTCTTTGATTATTCGTTGACAAGTATCACAAGTGCTGAGGTGATATATTTTTCGCATAGTTAGGTGAGTTTATTTTCATTTCCACGAGGTGGAATTTTTTCAATTTTCAATATATTCGGAAATTCCTTCTTGATGAATATCGCCTAACCATTCCCAAGCGAGTTTCAACTTGATTTTATTTTTTTCGTTTAAACTTACCTCTGCAATAGCCTTGCCTGCCTTTAATTCTCCTTCGTCGGTTAAGCATTGATAGAGCATATGAAGCGTATCATTTTCTAATCTAGAGACAATCTTACCATATTTAATTCCTCCACCATGATAGTCGGCTGTTACCAAATTGGTTTCTTGTTGAAATTTGAAAATTGTCTTCGAGGTGACACTTCCATTCTCAGAATTTTCAACAAGAGAAAATGTTTTGTTACTAAAGTTAAATCTGGCCAATTTAAAGGAGATTAAAGTTGTATACAAAGAAACCTATTTCCCTTCAATTGTACTATTTTTAGCATATACTTTACAAAGAGATCAAGATGAAAAATGTTTTGGAGCAAACGCTACAAATAAGAAAGGGCTTCTACAGTATTTTAAAACATACTTCACGAGAAGAATTACTGAAAATTCCTAAAGGATATAATAATAACATTTGGTGGAATATCGCACATGTAGTTGTAACCCAGCAGATATTGGTTTACAAATTAGCCGCACAACCCATTCGTGTTTCCCAGGAGTTGGTAGATAAATTTAAAAAAGGTACCGTTCCAAACGGGAAGGTCACTGACGAGGAAATAGAGCTAATTAAGAAGCTACTTTTCACCACTATCGAAGACACTATTGAAGATTATGAAAAAGAATTATTTGATTCTTACAATGAATACACCACAAGTGCCATGGTAACGTTAAAAGATGTTGGTGATGCCATAGCTTTCAATCTGTTTCATGAGGGATTGCATTTGGGGACAATCCTTTCACTGCAAAAAGCGGTAAAACTATAACGGTTTAGGGCTTTTGAGTTGTAGCAAGATATTTCTTGATTTCCTCATGGGGCAAAATCAATTCAATAGTACCATCCGCGAAGGAGGAAACTTCATATTGATTGTACAGGAGCTTCATGCCTTTCTCTGTAAACCCTATGTTTTCTGGCAGGTAGAAAGAATCCCGTTCGAACATGAAACCAGTGTAGTTGATTGGCTTGTCCTTCGGAATTTTTTCCTTCTTCCTAAATTTAAGCTCTGCCAAATTTCGAAATGCCAAACTATCTTTAAAGAGTTGCCAATTCTCTAGTTCAGAACCTTTGGTTTTATCGAAATTTAAAAGGCGTTTCAAAGTATAACCATGAGCCCCTCCGGTAAAAACATATGCATCTAATGAAATTGTTATCAGTGAGGAATCTTCAAAAGAGACTTCTGACTCGATATTGACTTCCCAAGGTGTAGTTTCATCTTCATAACGTTCTTGAAGCTCTAAGAAACCGGACTCAAAAGATTTTATTGCCGAATCAATATCCGAAATTTCTGATTCGTCATCAAAATGCAGTAAGCCAATTACTTCTTCGCTCAAAGCGGTGTTAATGGTCCGAGCTAATTTTCGCTGACCAAGTGCACGGGGTAACTTTATATCAACCGCAACACAATTAACACAGGTCTCCGTTTTAATTTGAAAAGGCTCAAAAGTAAGTTTAGATTCATTTTGACAACAAATGAGTAAAATGAATACCAATATGCAATAACGAGGAGTTTTCATTTAGTTCGTGGTAAAAAAGGAGGCTGATTGTACGCGTCCAAAGATAACGATACATTTGTACCTATAATTACATCTCATGAGCGAAAAAAAGTTAAAATTCAATAGTAAGACGATACACGGTGGACAGCAACCTGATAAAGCATATGGTGCCGTGATGCCACCGATATATCAGACTTCAACATATGCCCAGACTACGCCAGGGGGGCATCAGGGGTATGAATATTCTAGAAGTGCCAATCCTACAAGAACGGCTCTAGAGAATTCGTTGGCAAGTATTGAAAATGGAAATTATGGATTGGCGTTCGCTAGTGGACTAGCCGCAATAGATGCCGTTGTCAAATTATTGAATCCGGGTGACGAGGTAGTTTCAACTAATGATTTATACGGAGGGAGTTACCGTTTATTCAAGCAAGTGTTTGAAAAATTCGGTATCAAATTCCAGTTTGTCGGAATGCATAATGCGAGTAAAATTGCCGAGTATGTCACAGATAAAACAAAATTGATTTGGGTAGAGACTCCTACAAATCCCATGATGAATGTTATTGATATTAAAGCAATATCAGGTCTAGCAAAAAAGCATGACATTCTTTTGGTTGTTGATAATACGTTTGCTACGCCATATTTACAGGTGCCATTGAACTTAGGGGCCGATATTGTAATGCATTCCGCCACCAAGTATCTAGGTGGGCATAGTGACGTTGTTGTTGGTGCTTTGGTGGTCAATGACAAAGAGCTTGCCGACAAACTTTATTTTATCCAAAACGCAAGTGGTGCGGTCTGCGGGCCAATGGATAGCTTTCTAACGCTTCGTGGAATTAAAACGCTTCACGTACGTATGCAGCGTCATTGTGAAAATGGAAAAGCAATAGCAGAATATCTAGCAAAGCACCCTAAAATTGAAAAAGTATACTGGCCAGGTTTTGAAAACCACCCGAACCATGAAATTGCCAAAAGTCAAATGAGTGATTTTGGTGGAATGATTTCTTTTATTCCCAAGGGAAGTAGTTATGAAGATGCCATAAAGATCGTAGAGAAGTTAAAGGTATTTACACTTGCAGAATCTTTAGGTGGTGTAGAAAGTTTGGCTGGTCATCCTGCTAGTATGACACACGCCAGTATTCCCAAAGAAGAAAGAGAAAAAAGTGGTGTAGTCGATTCTTTGATTCGCTTGAGTGTTGGCATCGAAGATGCGGACGATTTAATTGACGATTTAGACCAGGCAATCGGATGAATAAATTATGATATTTTGAAAATAATAGGGGTTAAATTATAATAATAACATAATTTTGCCGCTATATTTTAAATTCAATAAATATCAACGTATTACCTAAGAATTTATGGACGCAAAAATGCAATCAAAAATCAAAAGATTCATGGACGAGGTCAGAACTAGAAATGGCCACGAACCAGAGTTTATTCAAGCGGTACAGGAAGTAGCGGAAACGGTTCTTCCGTATATCGCTAGGAAAAAAATATATAGTGGTAAAAACATTTTGTTGCGAATGGTCGAGCCCGAAAGATTACTGTCGTTTAGGGTATCTTGGGTTGACGATAAGGGAGAAATTCACGTAAATCGAGGGTATCGAATTCAGATGAATTCCGCTATCGGCCCTTATAAAGGGGGTTTGAGATTTCACCCATCTGTTAACGCCAGTATTCTGAAGTTTTTGGCTTTTGAACAGGTTTTCAAGAATAGTTTGACTACGCTACCCATGGGTGGTGGTAAAGGAGGTTCTGATTTTGACCCCAAGGGAAAATCTGACGATGAGGTGATGCGGTTTTGTCATGCCTTTATGACCGAATTAAGTCGTCATATCGGTGCAAATACAGATGTACCGGCTGGCGATATCGGAGTAGGAGCAAGAGAAATAGGGTTCTTGTTCGGGATGTACAAAAAAATCAGAAATGAATTTACAGGCGTTTTAACAGGCAAGGGTCGATCATGGGGTGGCTCTTTGATACGTCCTGAAGCTACAGGTTACGGTACGGTTTATTTTGCCCAAAGTATGTTACAGACGCAAGGAACCGATTTTTCAGGAAAAAATGTGGTTATTTCCGGTTCAGGCAATGTTGCACAATATGCTGCAGAAAAGGCATTGCAATTAGGTGCAAAGGTGTTAACACTTTCCGATTCTCAAGGCTATGTAGTCGATTCGGAGGGCATTGATGCTAAAAAGCTAGCTTATGTGATGGATTTGAAGAATAACAAGAGAGGTCGAATTTCGGAGTATGCCAAAAAGTACAAGTCAGCGAAATTCGTAAAAGGGAAAACCCCCTGGGAGGTGAAATGCGATATTGCATTGCCATGTGCCACCCAGAATGAGTTAAATGGGGTAGATGCTAAAAAGCTGTTGAAAGGCAAATGTATATGTGTTGCCGAGGGAGCTAATATGCCCTCGACACCAGAGGCCATTCATCAGTTTGAAAAAGCGCGAATATTATTTGCTCCCGGGAAGGCGTCTAATGCAGGTGGAGTTGCAACCTCTGGCTTGGAAATGTCGCAAAATTCATTGCGTATCAGTTGGACACGTGAAGAAGTTGATGACAAACTAAAAGCCATTATGGAAGATATACATGATTCTTGTATCAAGTATGGTAAGGAAAAAGATGGTTACTGCAACTATGTGAAAGGTGCGAATATTGCGGGCTTTGTAAAAGTGGCCGATGCAATGTTGGCGCAAGGAGTTATTTAAATTAAGAATTACGAATTTGGACCTGTCCGGTTTCTAAACTTGGCAGGTCTTTTTTATTTTATGGTTTTCTGTTTCAATACTTAAAACCTAGTTCGCACTTCGTCCTTTTAAAAGTTATCTTTGCCCCAAATCCAACCACCTAAATGCAAGTAACTACCAATGCAATAGTGCTGACTTCCTTGAAATATGGTGATACAAGTCTTATCGTAAAGGCTTTTACGGCTATTGATGGTTTGAAAACCTATCTGCTAAAAGGGGTTTTGACTTCGAAAAAAGGGAAATTGAAAACGGCATATTTCCAACCCTTGATGCAACTGGAATTGATTGCGAATCACAAGAATAAAGGCACTTTAGAAAGCATTCGTGAAGTGAAAGTACGTTACCATTATCAAACAATGCACGCCGATATTTCTAAAAATGCAATGACGCTATTTTTGGCCGAAATGTTGAGCAACAGTATTCACGAAGAAGAACGAAACGAGAGTCTTTTCGAATTTTTGGAGGCGGCACTGCAATGGTTTGATTCGCATGAGGAGATATCCAATTTCCATATTTATTTTCTGTTGCGATTGACAAAGTATTTTGGTTTTTATCCTGATACGAATTTTATGGATGCCTCTTGTTTTGATCTGTTAGAAGGGGGGTTCACCAATACCCCATCACTTAACCCTATTTTGACCGATGAAAATCTTTCTTTTTTTAAAAGCTTCTTAGGCATAAATTTTGATGAGGTACAGAGCGTCAAAATGAACAAAACCAATCGGCAAGAGTTGCTAAAATCCCTTGTGCTTTACTATGAGTTACACCTACAAGGATTTCGAAAGCCCAAATCACTGGCCGTTTTAAATGAAGTTTTCAGCTGAATATGCGCTACATTGTGGTCATATCGTTTCTATTGTTATTCCAGGGCTTATGCGCCCAGGAAATTACAATTTTGGATATCGATACCAAAGAGCCCATTGTTAACGTCGCTGTTTATAATCTGGACAAATCAAAAACAGCCTTATCGGATTTTGATGGCAAGTGCGACCTCTCGGTCTTTGATAGAAATGAGCGGATTATCTTTAAACATATTAGCTACGAAATCAGAAGATCAACGAAGAATCAAATACGAAAACAACGTCGGAGGATATACCTAACAATGAAAACCGAACAATTGGATGAAGTGGTTATGTCGGTTAGTAAGTGGGAACAACAGAAAAAAGATGTTCCTAATAAGATAGCTTTGATTGATGCCAGGGAAATAGCATTTACCAATCCGCAAACATCTGCAGACCTTTTGCAAAATAGCGGAAAAGTGTTTGTTCAAAAAAGTCAAATGGGTGGAGGAAGCCCTATGATTAGGGGGTTTGCTACAAATCGCCTATTGCTTTCTGTAGATGGAGTTCGCATGAACAATGCGATTTTCAGGGGAGGCAATATACAGAATGTAATTTCGGTCGACCCTTTTAATATTAAGAATACGGAGGTTATTTTTGGCCCTGGTTCTGTGATATATGGGAGTGATGCGATTGGCGGAGTGATGAATTTTTACACAAAAAAAGCAGACTTCTCAACTGTTGATAGCCTCGCAGTTTCTGGAAGTGCCAACTACCGTTTCGCTTCCGCCAATATGGAGAATACCGTTCACTTCGATATCACTCTAGGGAAGAAAAAATGGGCATTTTTGACGAGCGCATCCTATAATGATTTCAAGAATCTTACCATGGGTAAGAATGGTCCTGAATCCTATTTGCGCAATACATATGTAGTCAGAAGAAACGGGGCGGACCAGCTCGAGCTCAATTCAGACTCCAGAGAGCAGAACCCAACAGGGTATAGTCAAATAAATTTTCTACAAAAGATTGCTTATAAGCCTAATAATACTTGGAGTTATGATTTAGGGTTGCATTATTCCGAGACTTCTGATTATTCACGTTATGATAGATTGGTCCGTCCAAATTTAGAAGGTGATGGTCTGCGTTTTGCCGAATGGTTTTATGGGCCGCAAAAGTGGTTTATGGCAAATATGCAAGTCAATAAAAAAGGGAAAGGAAAGTTTTATGATGGTGTTAAGCTCACGGCTGCATACCAACATTTTGAAGAGAGTAGGAATGATCGGGGTTTCCAAGACCCTATTCGATATACAACAAAGGAGAATGTTGGTGCATTTTCAACCAACATCGATTTTGAGAATAAAAAGATTGGAAACCTTAGATTATACTATGGTGGGGAGTATATATTAAATATGGTCGGCTCTTCAGGAAGTCAAAGGAATATTGAATCAAATGCAATATCAGATTCGGCGTCACGCTATCCTGATGGTTCAACTTGGCAGACATTAGCGGGTTATATCAATGGGGAGTACAAGGCCAAACCCAATTTGACATTGCTTACAGGTCTTCGATATAGTCATGTGTGGATCGATGCTGTTTTTGACAAGACTTTCTATCCTTTTCCTTTTGACGACGCCAATCTGAATAACGGAGCATTAACCGGGAGCATAGGTTTGAGTTGGTTTCCAAAGGCCGATTTACAAATTACATGGAACGGATCTACTGGTTTTAGGGCACCTAATATTGATGATGTTGGTAAGGTTTTCGATTCAGAGCCTGGTTCGGTGGTGGTACCCAACCCTGATTTAGAACCTGAATATGCCTACAATGTTGAACTGGGTGTTCAAAAGAACTTCAATGATAGAGTTGTGCTTAAGGGAGCGACTTTTTATACTTATTTGGTTGATGCCCTTGTCCGTCGTGATTTTCAATTTAATGGGCAATCAGAAATTGAGTACAACGGAGAATTGAGCAATGTTCAAGCCATACAAAATGCGGCAAAGGCCTATGTGTACGGATTTGAATTTGGATTGGAAGCTTTTGTGAGCGATAACTTTTCAATACGTTCAAATTTGACTTTGACAGAGGGAATTGAAGAGGAGGATGATGGAACGGATTCTCCCGGAAGGCACGTTGCTCCTTCCTTTGGTGATTTCCATTTGATATGGAACAACCAAAAATTAAGGGCTGACTTATTTTTGAATTATAATGGTGAAATTCCCTTCAATGATTTAGCAAATTCAGAGAGGAGTAAGGCATATATCTATGCGCAAGATATGAATGGAGACCCTTATTCACCATCATGGTATACACTGAACTTTCGGTCACAGTATGCCATCTCCAATGCTTTTAAGACAACAGTAAGTCTAGAAAATATTACCAATCAGCGTTATCGAACCTATTCTTCAGGTATTGTAGCGCCTGGTACCAACCTCGTTCTTGGTTTGGGGTATCGATTTTAGGCATAAAAAAACCCCGATGGAAACATCGGGGTTTTTATGAGCTTGTGAATTAACTAGTTTTTCACTTTGTCTTTTACATCTTTAGCGGCGTCTTTCGCTTTGTCCACGGCATCACCGGCCGCTTCTTTTACGTCCTTACCAGCTTCTTTCGCTGCGTCAACGGCATCAGAACCAGCTTCCTTAACGGCATCAACTGCATCACCTGCGGCATCTTTTGCTGAATCAACTGCATCGCCTGCAGCATCAACGGCATCAGAACCTGCTTCTTTCACTGCATCAACGGCATCGCCGGCTTTGTCCATTGCACCTTCTGCAGCATCTCCCATTGCTTCACCTGCATCTTCTGCAGCATCAGCGGCCGCTTCTGTTGCATCTTTTGCTTTATCGGCAGTTTCTCTGCACGATATAAAAGATACAGATAGAGCAAGCATTAAAATCGAACTTAAGATTACTTTTTTCATTTTTTTTAGTTTTAGTGTTTTGTTTTACTTCGCAAAGATATACGGATTGATTCATCTTTTGGATGCCAATTGTTAACATTTAAAGGCAAATAATTAACATTTAAGCCTAGTACTATCCTTTGAAGAGCCCTCTAATTCTACTGAATACTTGTGGATTACCCCTCAATCATAGCTTTAATATGAATCAAAATTCCTAATTTTGCAGCCTTAATTTGAGGTGATAAGCTTGTAAGATGAAGTTCGCAGAATATAAAGGATTGGATTTACCTAAAGTAGCGGAAGAAATTCTGAACCACTGGAAGTCGAATGGCATTTTTGAAAAAAGCGTTTCTTCAAGGGAGGGTCAAAAAAGTTATGTCTTTTATGAAGGCCCCCCGTCTGCTAACGGAATGCCCGGCATTCACCATGTCATGGCACGCACCATAAAAGATATTTTTCCGAGGTACAAAACCATGAAAGGCTTTCAAGTAAAAAGAAAAGCCGGATGGGACACGCACGGGTTGCCGATAGAACTGGGCGTTGAAAAAGAACTAGGTATCACCAAAGAAGATATCGGCACCAAAATTTCCGTTGAGGAATATAATGCTGCCTGTAAAAAGGCCGTTATGCGCTATACTGATGTTTGGAATAATATGACCGAACAGGTGGGCTATTGGGTAGATATGGATGACCCCTATATCACCTATAAGTCAAAATATATGGAGACAGTTTGGTGGCTGCTCAAACAGATATATGATAAGGGGCTCATTTATAAGGGATATACGATTCAACCGTATTCACCAAAGGCTGGTACGGGTCTCAGCTCTCATGAGCTCAATCAACCGGGCACCTATCAAGATGTGACGGATACTACAGTTACAGCACAGTTCAAAGCAATTGAAAATACCTTACCTGACTTCTTACAAAATGAAGGTGACGTGTATTTTTTGGCATGGACCACCACACCATGGACACTCCCCTCAAATACGGCATTGACCGTAGGCCTGAAGATTGACTACGTTTTGGTAGAGACATATAACCAATACACGTTCAAACCAATGAATGTGGTTCTGGCCAAAAACTTGGTTGCAAAACAATTTGCGGGCAAATACAATCAGGTTGATAGCAAGCCCCAACTATTGGAATATAACTCCGGAGATAAAAAGATTCCTTTTTATCTCGTTAAAGAATTTAAGGGGAAAGATTTACTAGGCATCAAGTATGAACAGCTTATTGATTATGCAAAACCATATCAAAATCCAGAGAACGCGTTTCGCGTAATTTCAGGGGATTTTGTAACCACTGAAGATGGTACAGGAATAGTACATACCGCGCCCACTTTTGGTGCTGATGATGCATTGGTGGCAAAACAAGCCGTACCCGAAGTACCGCCATTATTGGTTTTGGATGAAAATAATAATCCAGTGCCATTGGTAGATCTTCAAGGAAAGTTTAGATCTGAACTAAACGAGTGGGGAGGCAAATATGTCAAGAATGAGTACTATGAAGATGGCGAGGCTCCTGAGCGTTCAATAGATGTTGAAATAGCAATCAAATTAAAAGAAGAGAACAAAGCTTTTAAGGTTGAAAAGTATGTACATAGCTATCCGAATTGTTGGCGTACGGACAAACCGATTTTGTACTATCCGTTAGATTCTTGGTTTATAAAAATAACCGATGTCAAGGACAGAATGTTCGATTTGAACCAAACCATTAATTGGAAACCGAAGTCTACGGGCGAAGGTCGATTCGGAAATTGGCTATCGAATGCCAACGATTGGAATCTTTCTCGTTCTCGTTATTGGGGAATTCCATTGCCAATTTGGAGAACCGAAGATGGTTCAGAGCAAATGATCATTGGTTCTGTTGCAGAATTGAAATCCGAAATGGAAAAGGCGGTTGAAGCCGGCGTCTTAAAGACAGCCATTTTCGAAGATTTTGTAGTAGGCGATATGTCAGATGAGAACTATGACAAAATCGATTTGCATAAGAATATTGTGGATCAAATTGTTTTGGTTTCCGAATCGGGAAAACCAATGAAACGTGAAAGTGATTTGATAGATGTTTGGTTTGATAGTGGTTCAATGCCCTATGCGCAATGGCACTACCCCTTTGAAAATCAAGATTTAATCGATAAGGGAGAAACTTTTCCTGCAGATTTCATTGCCGAAGGAGTTGATCAGACACGTGGTTGGTTTTATACGTTACATGCCATAGCGACTATGGTATTTGATTCCGTAGCCTATAAAAATGTTGTTTCCAACGGGCTCGTTTTGGACAAGGAAGGTAAGAAGATGTCAAAACGTTTGGGCAACGCTGCAGACCCTTTTGAAACGATGGACACTCATGGGGCCGATGCAACCCGTTGGTACATGATTTCAAATGCGAACCCTTGGGATAATTTGAAGTTCGATATTGATGGTATAATTGAAGTAAAACGTAAGTTTTTCGGCACGCTTTACAACACCTATTCCTTTTTCGCACTATATACTAACATTGATAAGTTTAATTATTCGGAAGCGGAGATTCCTATGGCCGAACGCCCCGAAATCGACCGTTGGATTCTATCAGAATTACATTCATTGATTAAAACAGTTGATGATGCATATGCCGATTATGAACCTACGAGGGCAACTCGTGCTATTTCAGAATATGTTCAAGAAAATTTGAGCAATTGGTATGTGCGTTTGTGTAGAAGACGTTTTTGGAAGGGAGATTATCAACACGATAAAATATCGGCCTATCAAACACTGTATACATGTTTGGTCACCGTCGCAAAACTTTCTGCTCCCGTAGCACCATTTTTTATGGATCGGTTGTACAGAGATTTAACAAATACCACGCAGAAAGAAACGTATGAAAGTGTACATTTAGCAGATTTTCCAAATTACGACTCATCATTTGTTGATGTCGAATTAGAAGGTAAGATGCAAAAGGCCCAAACAATTTCTTCTTTGGTACTTTCTATTCGTCAGAGAGAAAAAATAAAAGTGCGCCAACCATTACAGAAAATCATGATTCCTGTTTCTGACGAAAAACAGAAACTGGAAATAGAAGCGGTTTCTGATTTGATAAGGTCGGAAGTTAATGTGAAGGAAATTGAACTTTTGGATGATGCATCAGGTATTTTGGTAAAACAAATCAAGCCAAATTTTAAGGTTTTAGGCCCAAAATACGGTAAAGACATGAAGTTGGTGGCGGCAGCGGTAGCACGGTTGGAACAGGGAGACATCCAAAAAATTGAACAGGAGGGCGAAATATCCCTTGAAATTGAAAATAAATCCATTAAATTACAGTTACAGGATGTAGAGATAACCTCTCAAGACATAGAAGGTTGGTTGGTAGCAACTTCAGGACCTTTAACCGTTGCTTTGGATATTACCATCAATGAGGACCTTAAAGGAGAGGGGATTGCTCGAGAACTTGTTAATCGAATCCAAAATATGAGAAAGGATTCAGGTTTCGAAGTAACCGATAGAATAAATGTCAAGATATTAAAAGATGGGCTCCTTGAAAAGGCGGTAGAGCGTAATATGGATTATATTAAAACGGAGACGTTGACCGCGGAGTTACAATTTGAAGAAAGATTAGACACAGGCACAGACGTAGCCTTCGATGAAATAAATACGAAATTGTTTATAGCAAAACACTAATAAAATGCCACAAGATTTAAAAGTTAGATATTCGGATAAGGATTTGGCCAAGTTCAAAGAATTGATAGAAGAAAAAATTGAAAAGGCCAAGAGTCATTTAGATTTATTGAAAAGTTCTTATATGAATGACGGCAATAATGGTACAGATGATACTTCGCCGACATTCAAGGCCTTTGAAGAAGGTTCACAGACGATGAGCAAAGAGGCAAATACGCAGCTGGCCATACGTCAAGAAAAGTTCATTCGTGATTTGAAAAATGCATTGTTGCGAATTGAAAATAAAACATATGGTATATGCCGTGTTACGGGTAAACTCATAAATAAGGAACGTTTGAAGCTTGTACCTCATGCCACACTGAGTATTGAGGCAAAAAACATGCAAAAATAAAGACAAACGTCCGCCAATTGGCGGACGTTTTGCTTATATGTAAAATGAAAAGCGGATCGTGTTTTTTAATAGTACTATTTAGCTTTCAGGTAGTAGTTGCACAAAAGCTAATCAAAAAATCGATAGTGGATATCGATATCTCCCTTATACAGATAGATGTCAAAAACTGCTTTGAAATTGATTTGGTAACTTCCGATGGTAACGAGTTGGTTGTTGAAGCGAAAATTGATGGCGAGTATGAAAAAGACCTTTTGTTAAATGTATCTGAAGTGGGCTCAACAATAAGAGTAGGTACTGATTTTCAACCTAGTTTTGTAAACCCCAATGATAAGTTGAGCGCACACAAAGTTATTTCCATTGCACTAAAAGTTATATTGCCGAAACAGAAGGAAGTTCATGTTTTCGGCACCAACTGCAATGTTGCTGCGACTGGCTCATATAATCTTTTGAAAGTTAGTTTGAATGATGGTCGATGTGACCTCATTGATGTTTCCGAAACTGTTGAGGTGATTACCCAAAGCGGTCATATTTCAGTTAAGTATTCGCAAGCAGCTATCAGTGCCAAAAGCAAGTACGGGAAGGTGATAGGAAATGCCCCTAAAGATGGAGATGATTATTACAACTTGAACACCGTGACCGGAGATATACTTCTAAATAGAATCGAATAATATGTCTATTTTTGCCGCATCAATATTTTAAAGAATGAGTTTGAAAAAGTCGCTGTTGTTAATCGCAATTATATTGATTGTAGACCAGCTAAGTAAAATATATATTAAAACCCATTTTCATTATCAGGAATCTGTTGAAGTTTTCAGTTGGTTCAAGATTTTGTTTATTGAAAACTCTGGTGCTGCTTGGGGTGCAAAACTAAGTGACTTCTTACCCATTTCCGAATCTTCGGGTAAATTGATATTGACAGTTTTTAGGTTATTTGCAGTTGTTGGTATAGGGTACTGGCTCTACGATACTATTCGTAAAAATTCTTCAAAAACGTTGATTTTGGCGGTCTCTTTGATTTTTGCAGGGGCTTTAGGCAATATTTTGGACTCCGTTTTTTATGGTACTATTTTCAATGAAAGTACGAGCCGAGAAGTGGCGACCCTATTTTCAGATGAACCTTACGGAGGTTTATTTTACGGCAAAGTGGTTGATATGCTACACTTTCCCATGATTGATACGGTTTGGCCCAATTGGGTGCCTTATTTTGGTGGAAAGGCCTTCAGTTTTTTTGACCCAGTTTTCAA
>CAZTLZ010000014.1:0-35407 GCA_964614665.1 uncultured Maribacter sp. | reverse complement strand
GTTCTCGTAGGAGCCGAATATCCTTGCTCAATATCTCTGAAGTACGTTACATTTTTTCCTGAATGAGCCACTTCTAGTACTTTTGGTACCGTTTTATCTTTGATTTTGACAATTACAAAAATTGTCGGATTAAAATCATAGTATACTTTAAGTGTATCAACTTCTTCGAAAGAATAGAATTCTTTTTTCGCTTTTCGCTCCTTTCTAAACCTAATGTTATTAACGTTAGTAGGTTCGCCAAGCCCCTTCATTATAGTTCCGTCTTTAAAAATAAGTTCTGCTTTTGTTTTTTGACTAAAAGATTGACTTAAAACCATAAAAAATGCAAGAAAGAGTAGGTGATTTATATTCATAGTTGTTTTAAAAATTCTTATTAAACGTGTTTTTTGACCAAAAGTTGTAATTGCACACAACAATTGTATAAACGTACCATCCTAAAAATCTTACAAAAAACTTCAATTTGCAAGTATAATAGGTAATTAACGCCTAGTAAACGTTTAGACCAGTTTACAAACGTTTTTAAATGTTTAAATTTTAAAAAACGGCTACTACATGCCAATCGTTATCGGCCAGCCCTCAAACTGTTTCGCATCAGGCTTGGTGACATCAACATATCGGGGCCAACATTCAAATGTTGCGGTTTTGTCTTTTTTGTTAAAACGGATCAGTCCATACCCGCCGCCTTTAGAGTTACTCTCTGGGTTAACATAGGCCATCAAACTTATTTTGTTGTTAAAACCGTCGAGGTAATCACCTGTCCAAGGTAGGATTGTATTTTTATTCGGATTGGCACCAGCCTTTTCATCTTCGGGCCACCACCAGCGGCTGTAATAATCGTTTACAATGGCAGGTACCACAAAAGCCCATGGCCCATCACCATATTCATCAATGCCTTGTTTGATAACGGTTGCCAAGTGTTGGTCTCCTGCAATATGAACCGCATTGGCGCTTTGAATTAATTCCAAGGCTTTATTACGCCCCGTTTGTGGCCACCCATTGGAATCAAGATCTGCATGTAACCGATTGTCTAGGTTTCCATGAATATGAGCACCCCCGCAAAAACCTGTTTGTGACAAAACTACCTTTAATGCGTCTGTATTTTGTGTACCCCAATGTTCCAAAAACTTCAATTGACGGTCACCCAATAAAGTGAGTCCAGGTAAATCAATAGAGGCTGGGTCGTAATCAGGATTTCGAATATGGTCAGGTCTTGGGCCCTGTTTCGGAATCTTGCCTTCAGGCCCCGACTTGAACTTTCTATCTTCAAGAATGGCAAAGTCAATTCCGCCTAAAAGTAGATTGGTATAATATACGCCAATACCACGTTCTACGGGAGTTGGGTCATAGGGGTCGGGCAAATGGGAGGTTTGGCAACGTTCCACCATTTTCACATATTCAGGGTGGTACCGATAACCACCATCAGGACTTCCTTTGGTTACGGATAATTTGCCGTTTTCGCCCCAAAGATTTCCTTGACCTATGTCATGATCGTCAGGAATGGTGATTGCAGGCCGGTTGCGAAAGGTCTCTCGAAATTGTAGTCCGAATTTCAACCATGCCGCTGTATGTTCTGTGTGATCGTATGATTGGTCACCGGCAAAGAATATCAAATCAGGATTTTGATGATTGATGTTGCGCACGTAGTTTTCACGCATGCCGCGATCTTTGTTCGAATTGCAAGAGAGTGCCGCCATCGAGATTTGTTCTTTGTCCTCTGGGTTTTTTCGAATAACTCCCTCGAAAAATGCATTTTCACCATGCCTGATTCGATATTTATAATCCTCTGAATCATCCCAATCTTCAATTCGGAATAAAGCCGACCACCCCAAATCGTTAACAGTCTGTTTTTCGAGTTCTTTCCAATCGCCATCTTTCTCGATTTCTAATCGAACTTCCCTGGTTTCTTCTGGGTATAGCGGATACATTTGGGCGCTCAGTTTCAGCGTATTGTTCGAAACAGTATAAATACCAAAAGCAACAACACTGTCACGATTAACTTTTAGTTGAATAATCGGGTTGTCGGCCCGATTCCACCAATCGTTGATCGCCAAGGTATCCACTTCTGAAAAAGGAGCGGTTACAGGTGGAATTCTTTCTTTTGGTTCTTCGTTACAAGCAAGGATCATCAAAAGAGCTAGGCAGGTGAGCAGTTTTTTCATTTCAGTCGGTTTTAAAAAGTTCTATGGTATAATCCAGTAATTCGGTACCTCCATGTTTGCCATGACCTGGTATCACTGTTTTCAAATCGGGATACGCATCCTTGATTTTCTTAATAGTCTTACTCCATTCTTTTTCGTTAGCATCTTCAAGATTTCCCTTTCCGGCATCCAGTGTTTTGACCATACAGCCTCCATAGATCAAATTTTCATTAGGAATATAACTTATAATATTATCGACCGTATGTGCTTCTCCAAAATATCGGTTCACAACTTTTTTATCGCCTACCTTTAAAACCAAATGTTCATCGAATTCTTTTTTTGGTCTGTCCTCATCGTTCTTGATCAAAGCAAGGGTTTTTTTATACCCATATGTTGGGATACCCTTTTTATGGAATTCAGAAATACCGCCCATTGCGTCGATATGAAAATGATTTACCACTAAGCCATTGACTTTTTGCTCCTTTGTATTTTCTAGCCATTGCAACAATTCAGCTGTGGTTTTGGTGTCTGACGGTGTATCAAATACCAGGGCTTCACCGTCATTCATATAGACGTACCCATTGCATGCCACTTTGCCGAAAGAATCGGTTTGTAGGTATGAAGTATGTATAAAACTATTCTCGCTCAGCTGCCTTATTTTTAAGGTTTCCGAGCTGTAAGAAGCACGCTCTTTTTCAGACTTACATTGGGTCAATGATAGTATTAGGATTAGTACCAGTAATTTCTGATTTTTCAGCATGGTATTGAAGTATATGACATAAAGATATGATTTTAGCGTATGGATGAAAATGATAGTACAGCACAAAAGTTGCTATTTATTTACAATGCCGACTCGGGCCTTGGTAACCTGCTGTTGGATGGAGCACATAAAATTTTGAGCCCCGGTACGTATAAATGCAGCCTTTGTAGTCTGACCTTTGGTGCTTTTTTAGAGAAGGCGCAATGGAAAAAATTCAGGGAGGAGGGCACTATTGAAATGGACTTCTTGCATAAGGATGAATTCAATACACAGTACAATTCAAAATTTGGACATAAATTATCGTTTCCTATCGTATTGGCCGAAACAAATCTCGGACTTGAGATATTTGTGACCACCGAAGAATTGAACAATTTGGAAAAAGCGGATGATTTGATTGGGTTGATCAAGGATAGGACCTGATCCTATTTTTTTTGATTCTCGAAAAACTGTTCGTTGATACCCTCAACAAAATTCAATAATTCATCTCGACCTATGTTCTTACTTGATGAGGTTACAAAATGTTGCGGAGCTTCCTGCCATACACCTTCCAATAAGATTTGAATGTACGCATCCACATTTTTTTCTAAGGCCTTTGGTTTTAGTTTGTCGGCTTTGGTAAAAATGATGCAGAAGGGAATGCCATTTTCACCCATCCATTCCATAAACTCCATATCTATTTTTTGGGGCTCGTGCCGTACATCAACAAGAACAAAAGAGCAAACCAGCTGTTGGCGTTGTTCAAAGTAATTGGTGATGTATTTTTGAAAGGTTTTTTTATCTTTTTTTGAAACCCTCGCATAGCCGTATCCGGGTAAATCGACCAAAAACCAATTGCCATTGATTTTAAAATGATTTATGAGCTGCGTTTTTCCAGGCCGTCCTGAAGTTTTTGCCAGATTTTTGCGGCTCATCAACATATTGATCAGAGAAGACTTGCCCACATTAGACCTCCCTATGAAAGCATATTCAGGCAACGACTCGTTCGGACATTTGGAAACGTCTGAATTACTGATTACAAAGTCGGCCGACTTTATTTTCATCAAAAGAGATTTTTAGAAATTACGCTTTGTGAGCCAAGCGTCGAGAACCGAATTGAATTCCTCAGGATGTTCCATCATAGGAGCATGGCCGCATTTTTTAATCCAAAACAAATCGGAATCAGGCAGTAACTCGTGAAAAAGTTCGGCAACATCCGGTGGGGTCACCCCATCGTTTTCTCCCCAAATAATACATGTAGGGGTCTTCATTTTGGGTAGGTCTTGTGCCATGTTATGGCGTATTGCGCTTTTAGCTATTGCCAAGGTCTTTACCAATTTTATTCGGTCGTTCACCGTGGCGAAAACTTCGTCTACAATTTCTTTAGTGGCAACGGCAGGGTCATAAAAAACATCCTGTGCCTTTTTCTTTATGAATTCATAGTCACCTCGCTTCGGGTAGCCATCGCCCATAGCACTTTCATACAGTCCTGAACTTCCGGTAATGACCAAGGCCTTTACCATTTTCGGATACATTTTGGTATGCAGAAGGCCAATGTGACCGCCTAGGGAGTTCCCCAAGAGAATGACATCTTTTAGCCCCTTGAATTCGATGAATTTTTCTAGGTACTTGGCGAACTGCTTCACGTTGGTCTTTGTCATGGGCATTTCGTAGATAGGCAGTTCAGGAATCAAAACTTTGTATCCCCTCTCCGGAAAATGATTCATGACGCCCTCGAAATTGCTCAATCCGCCCATGAGACCGTGTAAAATGATGAGGGGGGTTCCTTCCCCCTTCTCCATGTATTTATACTTCCCGTCTGTAATTAATTTTTCATCCATTCAAGGTAGAATCTGATAATGCGCAAATATAGACATTTCCCCATAATACATGCATTCATTGGTTGGGTGCTTATTTGGTTGAAAACAAGGTGATTTAATGCAAATTTCGGTGGTAATAAGATGCCGATTTTATGTGCCTCAGAATCTCATTCACACAAAAAACGGAAAATTTCCGCATATAAGTGGTAAAAAGTGGTAAAATGTGGTAATAATATTTATATATTTGAGTTATTAAAGGGAAACCAACCATTATTACGTGATCGATTTCGACTCTCAATACGATTGTAAAGCTGATGCCAAAGGTAGGGTAATGTTACCTGTTGCCCTAAAAAATAAGCTATTGCCGGTGTTGAAAGATGGTTTTGTAATCAAAAGAGCAATTAATGGTGCTTGTTTAGAATTGTGGCCCATGGCAGAGTGGAAGGTAGAGATGGCCAAAATCAAAAAGCTGAACCGCTTCGTTAAAAAGAACAACGATTTTATTCGGATTTTTTTGTCAGGGGTCAAAGAAATAGAAATTGATAATGCCGGTAGACTGCTTATCCCAAGAAATTTAATAGCTGTTGCTGGTATTACAAAGGAAATCACTTTAAGTCCGGCAATTAATATTATGGAGATATGGGATAAGGAGAGCTATGAAAAAGCGGTCAGTATGCCAGATGATGAATTTGAAGCGTTGGCCGAAGATGTAATGGGTGATGACGGTGAAGATGCGCCCAATGTATCATAACCCTGTTTTATTGACGGCGTCAGTTGACGGACTGGCTATTAAGGAAAATGGAATATACGTGGATGTGACCTTCGGGGGTGGAGGACATTCCAAAGAAATAGTGAAACGACTTGGTGATAAAGGAAAACTGTTTGCCTTTGATCAAGATGAAGATGCATTGGATAATGCATTAGATGATGAAAGGTTCACATTGATCAATGAGAATTTCAGATATATCAAACAGTTTTTAAAGTTCTATGGCATTCGGAAAGTAGATGGAATCTTAGCAGATTTCGGCGTCTCTTCTCATCAGTTCGACAAGGCAGAACGTGGTTTTTCAACCCGCTTTGATGCAGAGCTCGATATGCGGATGAGTAAGAAGAACATGATTTCAGCCTATGATGTAGTGAACTCATATCAATATGATGAACTACGAAAAGTATTGTTCACCTATGGCGATTTGCGAAATGCTAATGCTATGGCGAAAGTGTTGTTGGCAAAACGAGAGGAAGCTCCTATAAAAACAACGGAACAATTAAAAGAGGCATTGCGGCAGTTTTTGCCAGCATCAAAAGAACATAAGATTCTAGCTCAGATCTATCAGGCGATTCGAATTGAGGTAAATCAAGAGATAGCGGCTATTGAGGAGTTTTTGTTGCAGACTCCTGATTTAATGGACAAAGAAGGAAGGATTAGCATTATAAGTTACCACTCTTTAGAAGACCGTCTAGTAAAACGATTCATAAGAGCTGGGCAATTTGAAGGAGAACCTGAAAAGGACTTTTACGGCAATATAGATGTGCCTTTTAAAAAAGTTGGAGGACTGATAGTTCCATCAAAAGAAGAAATAGCAAAGAATAATCGTGCACGCAGTGCCAAATTGAGAATAGCCGAAAGAATATAATTCCCCTTTGAGGAGGAAAAATAAAAAAGGACAAGTGAAAAACGGATTACTCGACATTTTAAAAGGAAAATTCTTAGTAAGTGATGACGCGCCAAAGAATTGGCTGTTCATTCTATTTGCATCCTTTTTGGCAACGGTCATGATCGGTAGTTCACATAGTGCCGACCGAAAGGTGCATCAAATTGCCGCCCTGAATGAACAGGTAAGAGAACTGCGTAGTGAATTTGTAGATGTGCGTTCCGATGTTCAAAAGTTACGATTAGAGTCAAAAATCACAGAGATAGTTGCTGAGGATGAATTATATCCATCGGAAGACCCGCCTAAGAAAATCAAAGTAAAGTCCAATAAAGAAGAATAGTGGCCGTAAGCGATAAGAACATATTGAATCGATTGTATTTTGTGGCAGGCTGCCTTTTCCTGTTCGCTTGTGCGGTACTCTTCAAGTTGGTAAGCATTCAATTGGTCAATGGGGATAAGTATCGCGAATTGGCCGAAGAACGTACATCAAAAATGTTCACGATTGCTCCGAATCGCGGCGACCTTATTTCTGATGATGGTAGTTTGTTGGCCACTTCGGTATCGAGGTATACGATTCGTTTTGATGCCGTCACTGTTAGTGATGCGAACTTTAAGGCGTATCTAAAACCGCTGTCAAAAGCGTTGTCTCAATTGACTGGAAAGCCATCGTCGGAATATGTGCAACTTTTCCGAAAAGCGAAAGAGAATAGAAACCGCTATACCCTAGTAGCAAGAAACCTCGATTATTCTGAATATATGGAGGTGCGCAAATTTCCACTATTTGAAAAAGGCCCTTATAAAGGAGGCTTGATAGTGGAGCAAAAAACTGTGCGTGAACATCCTTTAGGGAAAATAGCAGAGCGCAGTGTTGGCTATGAGCGAGTGGATGAAAATGGATATCGAACTCGTGTAGGTCTTGAAGGTGCCTTTGGTCAATATCTCAGAGGCAAAGAAGGCAAACGATTAAAACAAAAAATAGCAAAAGGACAATGGAAACCAGTTGGTCAGGAGAATATTGTCGAACCCAAAGATGGTTATGATGTAATATCTACCATTGATATTAATATTCAAGACATTGCCCATCACGCACTTTTGGCTCAATTGGAAAAATACAATGCTGACCACGGTTGTGTTATAGTAATGGAGACTGAAACTGGTGAAGTAAAGGCGATTTCCAACTTGGGCAAAACGAAGGAAGGAAAGTATTACGAACGTTTGAACTATGCGATTGGTGAGTCTCACGAGCCAGGTTCCACCTTTAAGTTGATGAATTTGGTTGCCGGCCTTGAAGATAAGGTCATAGACACAAGTTCTGTGATTGATACCGAAAAAGGATATTGGAAAATCTATCGACATAGGGTTAAAGACACAAAACATGGGGGACATGGAAAGATTACAATGGCAAAGGCCTTCGAAGTTTCTTCAAATGTCGCTTTTGCTAAAATGGTCCATGAAGGATATAAGCAAGAACCTTCCAGATATGTGAATCGTTTGATGGGTATGAACCTGGGGAAGGAAATTGGTCTTCCAATAAAAGGAGAAGGCAAACCAGTGTTGCGCTTTCCAGGTGATAAAGGTTGGTCTGGCCTTTCGTTGGCTCAAATGGCATACGGCTATGAGATTGCAATGACACCGCTTCAAATACTCACGTTCTACAATGCTATAGCGAATGATGGTGAAATGGTGAAACCTCGATTGATCAAAGAGGTTAAAGAACTGAACCGTACGATTTTCAAATTTGAGAAGGAAGTAATTAATCCTTCGGTTTGTTCTCCTGAGACCGTGAATCAGGTTCAAGATCTCTTAAAGAATGTTGTTGAGAAAAAGCACGGCACGGGGCATAAAATGTACTCTCCGAATTTTTCAATGGCGGGAAAAACAGGCACCGCGCAGAAAAACTATGTGAATAAGGATCCCGATGTGATGACGTACATCTCGACTTTTGCCGGTTATTTTCCCGCAGAAAATCCTAAATACTCCTGTATTGTAGTTATTCATGAACCAGATAAGAGTGTTGGTTATTATGGTGCCGATGTTTCCGGACCTGTATTTAAATCAATAGCTCAAAAAGTATATGCGAATAATCCGCTGATTGATGAGGTGGATATGCTTCAAGTAGATGGTGAGAATTTGGATAAGAATTATCAACAGTATTATGTGGAAGCCCAAAAAAAATATAATAAGGTGCCCAATGTTCAGGGTATGAGTGGTATGGATGCAGTTTCCATATTGGAAAACCTAGGAATTGAAGTTGAGGTAAAGGGAAATGGAACGGTTAAAAAACAGTCCATCTCCCATGGAACCGATATCAAAAAAGCAGCTAAAATCATTTTGGAACTTTCATGATGCTCTTAAAGGACATATTATATGGAGTTGGTCTTACCGCGGTAAGTGGGTCTACCAATGTCATGGTAAATGCCGTGCAGTTTGATTCACGTGAAATTGCTATGGACGATGTTTTTGTTGCAGTGCGTGGCCTGTTGAGTGATGGTCATGACTATATCGAAAAAGCAGTTAATTCTGGCGCAAAGGCTATTATTTGTGAAGAACTTCCTGAACAAATGGTAAATGAGATTACCTATGTTGAGGTTCGCAATAGCAATTCTGCCTTGGCGATAATGGCATCCAATTTCTATGAAAATCCTTCGAAGAATTTAAAATTGGTGGGTGTCACTGGCACAAATGGTAAGACAACGGTCAGTAGCTTATTGTACCAATTATTCAAAAAGGCAGGTTACAAAGTAGGATTGATATCCACCATTAAAATAATGGTTGATGATACCGAGTATAAAACTAGTCATACCACCCCTGATGCTTTGAAAATCAATCATCATTTGCGATTGATGAACGACGTTGGGGTTGAATTCTGTTTTATGGAAGTAAGCTCACATGGTATTCATCAGAAAAGAACCGAAGGCTTGGTTTTTGAGGGGGCTATTTTTACCAATCTCTCTCATGATCACCTCGATTATCACAAGACCTTCGCTGAATATCGTGATACCAAAAAACTATTGTTCGATAGTCTTTCGAAAAAGGCATTTGCATTGACCAATATCGATGATAAGAATGGTATGGTAATGCTTCAAAATACGAAAGCCAGAAAGAATACATATGCCTTGAAAACGTATGCTGATTATCGCGCGCAGATTTTGGAGAATCAGTTCGATGGGCAGCTGTTGAAAATCAATGAGAATGAACTTTGGACGAAGTTGATAGGTCATTTCAACGCATATAATATGTTGGCGATTTACGCCACGGCCGATTTATTGGGTTTGGAAAGGTTCGAAACCCTTCGCCTATTAAGCGAACTTGAAAATGTCGACGGACGATTTCAATATTATATATCAAAAGAAAAAATTACGGCAATAGTCGATTATGCCCATACACCGGACGCGCTAAAAAACGTACTTGATACTATCAATACGTTGAGAACTGGAAATGAAAACGTCATCACCGTTGTGGGGTGTGGTGGCGATAGAGACAGATCTAAGCGCCCGGTTATGGGTCATATCGCTTCTGAGATGAGCAACAAGGCCATCTTTACCTCCGATAACCCCCGGTCGGAAGAGCCTGCTGCAATTATTGAGGAAATGGTAGGCGGAGTTGAACCGCAAAACACGAAGAAAATACTATCCATAGAAAACCGACAACAGGCGATTAAAACCGCTTGTCAATTGGCGCTCACTAATGATATCATACTTGTGGCCGGAAAGGGTCATGAAACATATCAAGAAACAAACGGAAAACGGATTGATTTTGATGATTTTGAAATCATCAAGGACTTATTGTCAGAATTGGAAAAATAATGTTGTATTACCTATTTGAATATTTAGAAAAACAATACCAAGTGCCAGGGGCGAGCTTGTTCCAGTTCAGCACCTTTCGTGCTGCAATGGCCATCTTGTTTTCTTTGGTAATCGCAACATCATACGGTAAACGCATTATTGTTTTATTGCAGAAAAAGCAAGTAGGTGAGACAATTCGTGAACTGGGGCTGGAAGGGCAAAAACAAAAAGCCGGCACACCTACTATGGGTGGTATCATCATCATTTTAGCCACCTTGATTCCAGTTTTGTTGTTTGCCAAGCTTGATAACATTTATATCATCTTATTGATCTTCACTATGGTGTGGATGGGTGTTATCGGTTTTATTGATGACTACATCAAAGTGTTCAAAAAAAACAAGGAGGGTCTTAAAGGTCGATTTAAGGTTTTGGGTCAAGTGGTCTTAGGGCTTATAGTGGGTGCTGTTCTTTACTTTAATTCTGAGGTGACCATGCGTGATCACAACCGAACAAGAATAACCGAACAATTTACGGTTGAGGAAGTTCGTGGCGAAGAGATTAAATCTACCATGACTACGGTTCCCTTTTTAAAGAATAATGAATTCGATTATGGAGATTTTATTGGTTGGGCCGGCGATGGTGCCAAAGAATATGCATGGTTGATATTCATTCCGATAATAATACTGATTGTTACGGCGGTTTCGAATGGAGCGAATCTTACAGATGGAATCGATGGTCTAGCTGCTGGTACATCGGCTATAATTGGTTTTACACTTGGTTTATTTGCATTTGTTTCCGGTAACGTAATCTTCTCTGAATATTTGGATATCATGTACATACCCAGGGTAGGCGAATTATTGGTCTTCATTGCTGCTTTTGTAGGTGCCTTGGTCGGATTTCTATGGTACAATGCTTTTCCCGCACAGGTCTTTATGGGCGACACGGGTAGTTTGGCGATTGGAGGGGTAATCGCGGTTATCGCAATTATTGTTCGAAAGGAATTGTTGATTCCGTTGTTATGCGGAATCTTCTTTGCTGAGTCCATTTCCGTGATGTTACAGGTGGGGTATTTTAAATACACCAAGAAAAAACTAGGTGAGGGTAAGCGGATTTTTTTAATGTCGCCATTACATCATCATTACCAGAAGAAAGGATATCACGAAAGTAAAATAGTGACCCGTTTTTGGATTGTGGGTATTGTACTCGCGATTATGACTATCGTGACTTTGAAAGTACGCTAGAATGAAGCGATTGGTAATCCTTGGAGCAGGAGAAAGTGGAGTTGGTACCGCAATATTAGGGAAACAAAAAGGATATGAAGTTTTTGTATCGGACAAAGGAAAGATCAAAGACAACTATATAAAAGTTCTTGAACATTTTGAGATTGATTGGGAATCTGAAAAGCATACCGAGGTCAAGATTTTAACTGCAGATGTGGTGATGAAAAGTCCGGGTATACCTGACAAAGTTCCATTGGTAATGAAGCTTGTTGAAAAAGGAATACCTGTGATTTCTGAAATAGAGTTTGCATCAAAATATACGGATGCCACTATTATTGGCATTACGGGTAGTAACGGCAAGACCACAACAACCATGCTTACAAATCATATTTTGAAAGAAGGTGGTTTTAGGGCAGGTATGGCAGGTAATATTGGTGACAGTTTTGCGAAGATGGTAGCCGAAAGCTACTATGATTTCTATGTTTTAGAAATCAGCAGTTTTCAATTAGACGGTATTGATGAGTTCAGGCCTCATATTGCTATCCTCACCAATATCACACCGGATCACTTGGACCGATATGATTACAAATTCGAGAATTATATCGCTTCAAAATTTCGGATAGCCATGAACCAAACCGAGGCGGATTATTTGATTTATGATGCAGATGATAAAGTCATAGTTGACTGGTTGGAAAAAAACCCGGTAAAATCTCAATTAGTGCCCTTTTCAATTCAACGAGAGTTGGATGTCGGGGCGTTTCTCAAGGACAAAAGCATACGAATAACAACGAATACTAATAGCATAGAAATGACAACTGACACCTTAGCACTTGAAGGAAAGCACAATTTGAAGAACACTATGGCGGCATCAACTGCTGCCAAACTAGTAGGTATTCGTAAGGAAACGATTAGGCAAAGCATTGCCAATTTTCAAGGTGCGGCCCATCGATTGGAGAAAGTGCTGAAAATTGGTCATGTGCAGTATATAAACGACTCAAAGGCAACCAATGTGAATGCCACCTATTATGCCTTAGATAGTATGAGTACGCCTACCGTATGGATTGTTGGGGGTGTTGATAAAGGTAATGACTATAAAGAGCTGATGCCTTTGGTCAGAGAGAAAGTCAAAGCTATTGTTTGTATTGGTCTTGATAATGAAAAAATAAAGGACGCTTTTGGTAATGTAGTTGATTTGATGGTCGAGACTTTTGCTATGTCCGAAGCTGTGAAAGTTGCCTATAAAATCGCAGAGCGTGGTGACAGCGTTTTATTGTCGCCGGCATGTGCCAGTTTTGATTTGTTCGAGAATTACGAGGATAGGGGAAATCAGTTTAAGAAAGAGATTAAAAATTTATAAAAGTGCTATCATTTTTTAAGAACATACAAGGTGATAAGGCGATTTGGGCCGTAGTAGCCCTTTTGGCTTTGTTTTCTTTCTTGCCCGTTTATAGTGCAAGTAGTAACCTGGTATATGTAATTGGCAATGGCACGACCCTAGGGCATTTGGTCAAACATGCCATGTTGCTGATTTTGGGCTTTGGGATTATTTACGGAGTTCATAAAATACCAACTCATTATTTCAAAGGTCTTTCGCTAATTGCTATGCCGATCGTATTGATCCTGCTCATGTACACCTTGGCCCAAGGTTCCACCATTGAGGGCGCCAATGCTAGTCGCTGGATTAGTGTACCTCTAGTAGGCTCCTTTCAGCCATCAAATTTGGCTGCAGTGGTGCTAATGATTTATGTAGCTAGATATATGGCTAAGATAAAGGACCAGGTTATATCATTTAAAGACAGTATTGTACCACTATGGATTCCGGTTTTTTTGGTAATAATCTTAATTCTCCCTGCGAATTTTTCAACGGCGGGCATTATTTTCTCAATGGTGCTATTGCTATGTTTTTTAGGCGGATACCCCATGAAATATCTTTTCGCGATAGTCGGGGCCGGAATTTTAGCATTGGCAATGTTCATATTGGCCGCTAAAGCAGTACCCGATGGTTTTTCAAATAGAGTGGATACATGGCAAGCGCGTATAGAGAATTTCTGGAATGGTGAAGATACCGAGGAAGGGTACCAAATAGAGAAAGCCAAAATAGCCATCGCCTCGGGTGGGCTTATGGGAAAAGGAGCCGGAAAAAGTGTTCAGAAAAACTTTTTGCCCCAGAGTGAGTCTGACTTTATATACGCCATTATTATAGAGGAATATGGTCTGATAGGAGGTTTTGCAATCATGTTTTTTTACCTCTTATTGCTTTTTCGAATCATAGTTGTTGCAAATGGGAGCGAATCTATTTTTGGCAAGCTGTTGGTCTTGGGAGTGGGTCTTCCCATTGTATTTCAAGCATTGATAAATATGTCCGTTGCCGTAGAGCTGTTCCCAGTAACTGGCCAGAATCTGCCCTTAATAAGTAGAGGTGGAACCTCAAGTTGGATGACCTGTTTAGCTATCGGTATCATTTTGAGTGCTAGTAATAAAAGTCAAGCCAAGAAGAAGTCTGGCAAGAAAGTGAATGAGAATAATCCTTTAGAAATATTAAGTGGGCAATTATAGGTTCATACTTTCTGGAGGAGGAACTGGAGGTCACATTTATCCGGCCATAGCCATTGCGAATGAGCTGAAAAAGAGGCATCCGAAGGCGGAGTTTTTATTTGTAGGAGCAGAGGATAGGATGGAGATGGAAAAAGTACCAAAGGCAGGGTACAGAATAGAAGGATTGTGGATATCGGGGTTACAGCGGAAGCTAACCCTAAAAAATTTGATGTTTCCTTTTAAACTGATAAGTAGTTTGATAAAAGCAGGTAAAATAGTGTCGAGATTCAAACCCCAGGTCGTGATTGGTACCGGAGGTTTCGCGAGTGGCCCATTGTTAAAAGTGGCCTCTGGCCGTGGTATTCCCTGTGTACTACAAGAGCAGAATTCATATGCCGGCATTACCAATAAGCTATTAAAGGATAGCGTAGCCAAAATATGCGTGGCCTATGATGGAATGGAGAAGTTTTTTCCAGTTGAGAAAATAGTAAAAACAGGTAATCCAGTTCGCGGTGATTTGGTTGAAGTCAAAGATAATTCAAGAGAAGCCTTGGAATTCTTCGGATTAAACCCTGAAAAACCGACCGTTTTTATTCTCGGCGGAAGTTTAGGCGCAAGACGTATTAATCAATTGATTGAAAAGGAGCTTGGCTATTTTGATGAGCTGGGTGTTCAGTTACTCTGGCAATGTGGGAAACTATATTACGAGGAGTACAAAAAATATGATTCCGATACCGTGAAAGTACTAGACTTTGTTTCTCGAATGGATTTTGCCTATGCGGCAGGGGATATTATGATTTCCAGAGCCGGCGCTGGTTCAGTTTCTGAACTTTGCATTGTAGGGAAGCCAGTACTCTTTATTCCCTCCCCAAATGTCGCGGAGGATCATCAAACGAAGAATGCACTTGCTTTGGCGAACGAAGAGGCGGCAATATTGATAAAGACAAGAACTATTACAATCAAATATTAAAAAGTTGGCAATGCCAAATGCCACGATTGAGATTGTGAATGAAATAGAAAAATTATTAGTATAAATGAACTTAAATAGGGTACATAACGTCTACTTTATCGGTATCGGAGGTATTGGTATGTCGGCTTTGGCGCGCTATTTTAAGTTTATTAAAAAGAATGTGGCCGGGTATGACAGGATAGCTTCCCCATTGACCGCTGAGTTAGCTACTTTAGGTATTGAAATCCACTATGATGACAACCCTGATTTGGTCAAAAAAACTAATTATGATGCTTCCGAGACCCTAGTTGTTTACACTCCTGCCGTACCCATTCGCCACCAAGAGTATCAATATTTCTTGACCAGCGGTTTCCAAATTAAAAAAAGGTCAGAGGTGTTGGGTCTTATTACCAAAGACTCCTTTTGTCTTGCAGTAGCCGGCACTCATGGCAAGACTACCACTTCGAGCATACTCGCACATTTACTTAAGGAAACGGGAACACCATTCTCCGCTTTTCTTGGAGGAATATCAGAAGATTTTAACAGCAATTTTTTCTGCGACGGAACCGATTATTCCGTAGTTGAGGCAGATGAATTCGACCGGTCATTTTTAAGATTGACCCCAAATGTGGCATGCATTACTTCAATGGATGCGGATCATTTAGACATTTATGGTGACAGTGAGGCCCTGCAGGAATCCTTTAGGGATTTTGTTGCCCGTATAAAACCAAATGGAAAGTTGTTTGTACGTAACGGCCTGCCCTTACCAGGTGTGACCTATGGTATAGATGATGATTCGGATTATTGCATCCGAAATATAAAAGTAGAACATGGCACCTACATATTCGATTTGAGCACTCCAGAAAAGACCCTATCTGGAGTTAAGTTCAATAAGCCGGGCAGACATAATCTGCTCAATGGCCTAGTGGCTTTTGCAATGGCGGTGGAAACAGGTTCACCCATTCACCGCCTAGCTGAAGCATTGGAAACCTTTAAAGGTGTTCAGCGTAGATTTTCTTATAAAATAAAAGAAGACGGATTTATTTTCATTGATGATTATGCGCATCATCCCACAGAAATCAATGCAGTATATGATGCAATTTCTGAAATGCATCCTGGTAAAAAGATCCTTGCGATTTTTCAACCCCATCTTTTTTCACGAACTAAGGATTTTGCTGTGGAATTTGCTTTGAGCTTATCAAAATTCGATGCGATAATCTTATTGGATATCTATCCGGCAAGAGAAAAACCAATGGCGGGTATCACCTCGGAGTGGCTATTGGAAAAAATCGAAAACCCTTCTAAAAAAGTGGTTAAAAAAGCAAATTTATTACAAGAGATTAAACATCAAAATCCGGAGGTTCTAGTGACCATGGGTGCAGGGGACATAGGGTTGGAGGTGGAAAAAATAAAAAAAGAATTGAAGCATGCGAATTAATTGGAATTATATAAAGGTATTGGCGCTTTTAATAGTAGTAATGGGGCTTTACGCTTTTTCAAATTTGAGAAGTGAGAAGAAAAAAATCAACCAAATTCAGATAGAATTCGTTGGGGATCAGAACCTTTACATAACTGAAGGCATGGTTAATAAATTGTTAATACAAAATTATGGCAACCTCAATAATGTGCCTAAAGAAAAATTAGTTTTGAATACTATAGAGAAGGTCATTGAAGCCAATAAAATGGTGAAGAGCGCTCAAGTTTATCTAACTGTGAATGGTGAACTTGCAACTAAGATTGTACAGCGCAAACCAATCGGACGTATTGAGGGAAGTTCTAAGTTTTATCTCGATGATGAAGGTAAACAAATGCCTTTATCAATGAGTCATTCTGCACGTGTGCCAATCATTACTGGTAATATCACGGGTAAAAGCTTAGAAGATGTATATGAGATTTTGAAGTACATCAACGAGGATTCGTTTCTTCGTAAGAATGTTATAGGAATACATGTTGAAGCTGAGAACGATTACCAGCTGAAATTTAGAATGGAGCAGTTTGTTGTGAACTTGGGCGGGATAGACGGTCTTGAAGAAAAGTTCAACAATTTTAAGGCGTTTTATGCTAAGGCGAATAAGGACAAAACTTTGGAAGATTATAATGTAGTCAGTTTGCAGTTTAACAACCAAGTAGTGTGCACAAAAATTTAAATCAATCATCAAATGGAAGAGGGTAAATATTCAGTAGGTCTTGACATCGGAACCACCAAAATCGTCGCCATTATTGGTAAGGAGAACGAGTATGGTAAAATTGAAGTTTTAGGTATTGGTAAATCTAAAAGTTTAGGAGTTCACCGTGGAGTGGTCAATAATATAACGCAGACCATTAAGTCAATTCAACAGGCAGTTGAGGAGGCAGAGGCCAACTCGGGATTAAAAATCGGTTCTGTGGTTGTAGGTATCGCCGGTCAGCACATCCGTAGTCTACATCATAGCGATTACATTACCCGAGCCGATTCTGAAGAAGTAATCAATGATGATGATTTAGATAAACTGGTAAATCAGGTTTATAAATTGGTAATGCTGCCAGGGGAGGAGATAATTCATGTGCTACCTCAAGAATATAAAGTAGACGGACAAGCTGAAATCAAACAGCCTATCGGTATGTACGGTGGTCGTTTGGAAGCTAATTTTCATGTTGTGGTGGGTCAGGTGTCCTCCATTAAGAATGTTGGTCGGTGCATAAAAAGTGCAGGTCTGGATCTTGGAAATATCACCCTAGAGCCCTTGGCCTCGTCAGACGCGGTTTTAAGCCAAGAAGAGAAAGAAGCCGGTGTTGCATTAATAGACATAGGAGGTGGTACAACTGACTTGGCCATTTTCAAAGATGGTATTATTCGTCACACCGCTGTAATTCCCTTTGGTGGTGGAGTCATTACGGAAGATATCAAAGAGGGGTGCTCAATTATCGAAAAGCAGGCAGAGTTGCTAAAGATAAAATTCGGTTCAGCTTGGCCAGGAGAAAATAAGGACAACGAGATTGTTTCAATTCCAGGACTTCGCGGACGTGAGCCAAAGGAGATTACACTCAAAAACCTTTCAAAAATAATTCATGCTAGAGTGGTAGAGATTATCGAACAGGTATATGTCGAAATCAAGAACTATGGTCATGAAGAACAGAAAAAGAAATTAATCGCCGGAATTGTTTTGACGGGAGGCGGTAGCCAATTGAAACATCTTAAGCAATTGGTAGAATACATCACGGGAATGGACACTAGAATAGGATACCCGAATGAGCATTTAGCAGGGGATTCCGATGAGGAGGTTGCGAGTCCATTATATGCCACAGCGGTTGGGTTACTTATGAATGCTGTAAAAAGCAAGCCAAGTGAAAGTCACTCTGAGGACGAAGTCGAGTTGGTTGAGGAAATCGCCTATGCTGGACATGAAGAAGAAAGCGTTGGTACCACCAGGATAAAAAATGAACGAAAATCAGTTTTCGATAAATGGTCGGAAAAATTGAAGGATTTTTTGGATAACGCAGAATAGGACATACAAACTATAAATTAGAATATCATAAACCAGTAATAAATATAGTATGAGCAACAACACGGAATTTGAAGGAATAGCTTTTGATTTACCGAAAAATCAGAGTAACGTTATAAAGGTCATCGGAGTAGGTGGTGGAGGTAGCAATGCCATTAATCATATGTTTCAGGCAGGTATCAACGGAGTGGACTTTGTGGTCTTGAATACGGATTCACAAGCACTCACTAACAGCTCTGTACCCAATAAAATTCAGCTAGGGGTTTCATTGACTGAAGGATTAGGTGCTGGTGCCAATCCTGAAGTTGGGGAACAAGCTGCTATAGAGAGTATGGAGGATATTAAAGCCATGTTGGATACAACAACAAAGATGGTTTTTATTACTGCTGGAATGGGTGGGGGAACAGGTACTGGTGCTGCTCCCGTTATTGCCAAGCTGGCCAAAGAAATGGATATTCTTACCGTGGGAATTGTTACTATGCCTTTCGAATTTGAAGGAAAAATGCGTTGTGAGCAAGCCCAATTGGGTATTGGAAAGCTACGTTCCAATGTTGACTCATTAATTGTTATCAATAACAATAAGCTTAGAGAGGTGTATGGCAACCTAGGGTTTAAAGCTGGTTTTTCCAAAGCTGATGAAGTATTGGCAACTGCTGCTCGTGGAATAGCCGAAGTAATTACACACCATTATACACAGAACATTGACCTTCGTGATGCAAAAACAGTACTTTCAAATAGTGGAACGGCAATTATGGGCTCTTCTATGGCTTCAGGTTCTGGTAGAGCAGGTGAAGCGATTATGAAAGCTTTAGATTCTCCTCTGTTGAATGATAACAAGATTTCCGGAGCTAAAAATGTGTTGCTTCTTATAGTTTCTGGTTCTCAAGAGATTACTATAGATGAAATCGGTGAAATCAACGATCATATTCAAACCGAGGCGGGTCATGGTGCCAATATCATTATGGGTGTTGGTGAGGATGATGATTTAAATGAAGCCGTAGCAGTAACTGTTATTGCTACTGGTTTTGATATTGATCAACAAGATGATATTGTTAATAGTGAGGCTAAAAAAATCATACATACCTTAAATGATGAGCAACGCGCTAGCCAGGATCTAACGCCTAAGAACGTAGTACATCAATTGGTGGATGAGGTAAAGGTAGAAGAGCCGATTCTTAAACACACGCTAACGGATGAATTGGATGATCTTGATTTGATTCCAACAACGAATTATATCAAGAATTTCAATGTCTTTTATGAGGAGGTAATCGCTGAAAATGTTTCTGAAGATGATTTCATCATTATCGATTCAAGTGATAAACTAAATGCTATTGAGGTTGTTGATCCAGAAGTTGTCTCTTCAAAAGAAAAGGAAGAAGATCAATTCGCTATGAGTTTTGACCTTCCATTGGTGATTGAAAATGAGAATGAAGCTGAAGAAGAAAATGTAATCACTTTTGATTTAGAGGAAGAAGTTCAAGATATGGATGTTAAGGATCATATCGAGGTAATTCCTGTTTTGGAATACAACAAGGATGGCGAAACCAGATATAGTTTAGATGACTATATGGAATTGGAGAATAAATTGACAGGGGCCAAATCAAAAGCAGAAGAATTTGAACCAAAAATAGTTGAAGACGAGTTGGTGTTCGAAAGAAAAACCATTCCGACCGAAGAAGTAGAAACGGCCAAAAAGGAAGCGGAAATAGATCCTATGGAAACACCATTGGAAGAGTTGTTGAAAGAGCGCGCTGATGAGAGAAGAAGAAAGTTGAAGGACTTTAACTATAAATTTCAAAACAGTTTGAGCAATATCGACGAAATTGAAAAAGAGCCTGCATACAAAAGACAAGGAGTGGATTTGTCTGACAGCTCAAATGAGAATAGAGCTTCTAGAACCTCGTTGAGCGAAGATAGTAACGATGAGATTCAACTAAGGTCTAACAATTCTTTTCTACATGACAATGTAGACTAACTCAAAGTTTGTTTTACTAAGTAAACCCGAAAACAGGATTTGTTTTCGGGTTTATTTTTTATCTTCGCTATCCTAAAAATTCGAAATAGTATGGGATTACAACAACAGGTAATGGAGCAAATGAAAGCAGCCATGAAATCAAAGGATAAGGTTGCCTTGGAGTCTTTGAGAGCTATCAAATCAGCTTTGTTGTTAGCGCAGACCGAGACAGGTTCCGGTCCTGAAATGAAGGAAGAGGATGAAATAAAATTGGTGCAAAAATTGGTAAAACAGCGTAAGGACAGTGCGGCTATTTTCATTGAGCAAGGAAGACAGGATTTGGCCGATCCAGAGTTGGCACAAGTGGCGGTAATTGAACAATTTTTACCAGAACAGCTCTCTGAGGAGGAAATTGAGAAAGTTGTGGCCCAAGTTATAGAAACTACTGGAGCAGCTGGAATGAAAGATATGGGAAAAGTAATGGGCATGGTTTCAAAACAACTTGCTGGCCAAGCTGATGGAAAAACTATTTCCACGATTGTTAAGAATAAATTATCTTAACCACCTATTAGAAAAATGGCCCCGTGGCGCAACTGAATAGCGCATCAGATTTCGGCTCTGAGGGTTGCAGGTTTGAATCCTGCCGGGGTCACTACACTGACAAAACCACATCAATGTTGATGTGGTTTTTGTTTTAAAGGGAACTATTTTTCCTAATCACGATTAATATCCAGAATGTCTCCGTCCGTCTTCATAGATAGAAGGTCTTGTCGTGAAACCCCATAGATTTCATCAGGATAATTCTCTTTCTTATCTATTTTGTAAATGCGGGATGATTTGGAAATTTCGTAATCGTTGAATGACATGAACAAGCTGTCGTTGGTAACCTGCATTACTTTCATGGTGGAATAACTGCCCGTTTCAATACGGTATTCATAAACATCGCCTATTTCGGGTGCTGTGAGGTACTGTGCTGTATTCTCCTTATCCTTGCTGCTGGAATACCCTGCAAAACCAATAAGGCAAGCTATCAAAAACAAGCCTGAAAACTGCCAGATAGGACCTTTTGCGTCACTCTTGAAATTTTGGTATTCCATTTTTAAGCGTTCAGGCATTTGTTTCGGTTTCAGCACCTGTTGGCAGTGACTGCATTGGGAAGCACCGGTTTTGTTCATGGGAAACACAGGAATCCAAAAAATATGTGCGTGCTTTCTATAAATACTAAATGATATAGTGTTTTGATTATTACAATTGTCACAAGTAACATTTCTAGCTGGGGCCGTTTTTATGTGGGCTGAACCACTACCGAAAATTATCATAGTAAAGGTTTTAGGTTGGATTAATTGTACTTTTATATAACTATTTGAAATCTTGATTATTGCTATAGGCCTGCATAAGACTGCGGATGCTGTTGCGATTTGGTTATTTCATCTACGAAGTAACCTTTGACAACATCACGAATATGAGCTTCCTGTAGAACGGAATTGGCCGTTCTATACTCGGGTTGGATGAGTTCTTTTGAAGGAAACGTTTCGCAATGAATTTCCATTCCATTTTCGTCAATTACTTTAAAAGTTGCTGTTGCCTCCAGAAGTGACGCTCCAGTGAGGGTCAATGACAGTTTCTCAGTAAGATTGGGTCTTGAAAAAGGTTTGTCGACCACACTTTGCATCAACATATCAGATTTCAAAGAAGATATCTGCATGGGAATCTCAGGGCTCTTTCCATTATTGGAACATGAAGCAAGGATAATTGTTATGGCAATAGTGAACAATTTGAATTTCATAGTTGTATTGTTTTAATATTTATAATACAAAAATGAAACAATAGAGTGCTGGACGGTACCCGCTAAATTGTGAAAAGCAACACCCTGCTTTCAGGGATTAGTCATCTAAAAGACCCATTTTAATAGCATGTTTTGTAAGTCCGGCAAGGTTTTTTACCTGTAGTTTTGAGATAAGATTCTTGCGATAACTTTCAATGGTATGTTTGCTTAAGAACAAGGTGTCGGCTATTTCTTGTGTGGTATTCTCTTCTGCAATCAATTTCAAGACCTCTTTTTCACGATCTGTAAGGGATACCTCTTCTTGTTTTTTTTGCTCGAACATGGTATCCGTATAGGCTCGTTTGATTTCAGTTGAGAAATATTTTTTACCTTTTACTATGGTTCTGATAGCTTCTAAAAGTTCATTTTTTTCAGCGTTTTTGGGTACGTAACCATCAACATTATTTTGGATGAGTTTATCGATCATTCCACCATCAATATGCATGCTGACCACTAAGGTTTTCAAAGAGGGGTACTTCTCTTTTACGATTTTGTTCAATTCAATACCATCCATTTCAGGCATAGTCAAATCTGTTATCAAAAGATGAAGGTCATCAACACCATTGATATCCAAATATTTAACAACCTGTGCCCCATTTTTAGCGGTGGTAGTAACGGAAAATTCCGGAGCCTCTTTTAGAATGCTCATTAATCCGTCAATAAACATTTTATGGTCGTCTGCAATAATTAAGTTGTAGCGCATCATGTTAGTTTTTAAGTGTTCGGTACTACTATAGATATGACGGTGCCTCGATTTTTGGCGGAATCGATATTTAAGATTCCAGATAGCTCGTCAACCCGATTTTTTATATTCTCAAAACCTATTCCGTCAGAAACTTCAGAAGCTGCAAACCCTTTTCCATTGTCCTCAAAAAGAAGTGAAAGCTCATCCTCAATCAGACTTAAATGTATGTCTACTTTATTTGCTTTGGCATGTTTGATGGTATTGGTCATTAATTCTTGAATGATTTTGAAAAGCTCCATCTGCACTGTTTCTTTAATAGTATTGATTTCTTTTTCAGGATGGGGATGGAAATAGACTTCCAACTCCGTTGAATTTGAAATTGATTTTAAGTACTCCCCGATTAGTTCTGTAAAGACATTTTGTTTGAACTTCTTCGGAACTAGCGTATGTGATATATCTCGTACAAGTTGATAGGTTTCATCAATTTGACTACTGATGAGTTCATATTTTTGGGCCCCTTTGGTCAAACTGGATAGTTGCAATTTGATGCCGGCAAGGTTTCCTCCAATACTATCATGAAGCTCTTGTGCAATACGTTTTCGTTCTTCGTCCTGTCCTTCAATAGAGGCTTTTATTAAATTTAGTTCTTGCTTCTGTTTTAAGGCCATTACCTTTTGTTGGTTGATTTCTTCCTTTTTCTTGACCAATTCACTTTGCGTTTGTATTTTTTGATAATACACGTACAATAGTGCTAAAATCGGAATCAATATTACCAAGAACCCTATTAAAAAGGCATTCTTAATAGTTTTTTGCCGATTAAGTTCAGCGGCTTTTACTATTTGATCTTCTTGTAGTGTAGTAATTGCCTTTTCCTTCTGCAAGGTTTCGTACTGCACTTCAAGTTCTTTGTTTATACGCTGTTGTTGTTGGGTGCGAATCTGTTCTGTGACACCATCTAATTGGGTCATTACGGCATATGCATTCTGGTAATTACCAGTAGCTGCAAAAGTTCTTCTTTGAGTTTCTAAAACCTCTTTTTGATAGTTTAGGTTTTCACGTTCAATGGCATTAACATAGGCTATGGAAAGCGCAGCGGTAGCAGCTTCATAATTTTTCTCTTTATAGAAAAGATGTGCTAACCGTATGGTTCCTTCAAAATAAAATACGGTGATACCGGAGTCAAGCCCTTTTTCTTTGACCTCGTTATAAAGGTTGAATGCCTGATTATAATCACCTTCGGTTTCGGCCAGTCGCCCAAGTTTAAGATTGACTTCCAGTTCTTGCGCCAGGTCTCCAAATTTCTTAGCTCCTTCCAGGGCTTTCTCATAATTGGACTTGGCTTCAACAAATTCCTTAAGATTGAAATTGGCATCACCTAGACAAATAAGGGCATTAATAGTAATAGTGGGCAGCTCATCTTCATAGGCTGATAGCCCTTCTTCTAACACTGAAATGGCTTTATCGCTTTCTTTTTTTAAGATGTAAATTTTAGCTAGCCCTATTTTGTTTTGATATACCCCTTCTGAACTATTGCCCTTTTCTCCACTAGTAATACCATTGATGTGCCATTTAATACTGTTGTCGAGTAGTCCATTATACCTATTTCCTACACCTAAAATGTAGTAGGCTTTTGTGTAATATATTTTTTTGGAGTCTTCAGGAACATCCCAAAGGCCAAGTTCTTTTTGAAATAGATTTCCATAGTGTAATATAGAATCTGTATTTGCCTGATCCATATGGTACATTGCCAGTTGATGGATTACCGAAAAACGCTGCACCCCATAATCGGCATTCTTCAAAGCCTTGTAATAAGGCTCTAAGGACTTTTGTCTGTCATTGGGAATAGTGGAAAAAGTAATGCGTTTTGAGCTGACCTCGTCTAACGTATCGTTCTCAGTCTTTTGAGCAGATACTAGAATTGTACATGACAGTAATAGTATTGAAAAAATAGTTCTATCTGCTCTAAATATGCTGTGGATGTGTTTTTGGAGTTGTACCATGAAGGTAGGCCAGATTTAGCTTAAGCTAGCAAGTTTATAATTTTATGTCTTATCTGAAGAACTTTTTGCATTTGTGAGTCTTTTGCCATTTTGATATCAAATTGAAGAAGATAATGCAGAAGAGAGTAGGATAGTAATAATGACTATTTTTCCCATAACAGCGTATTTATTTTGGAATAGATTCATTTTCGGTCATCTCCTTGATATTCAACAACTTTTTAGAGGATATATTTCACCAATGGAGAACAATCTAGTTGAAATCTGACCTCTATTTAAATTGATATGACAAAATTGCGAAACAAATCATTGCGCAAATAAGTCGTTTCAAGTGAAACCCCCATCCCTGAAAACCGTGATATTACGAATTTAGGCCTCGTTTTCTTCTGATTTTTTTTCTTGGATATGTTTCATGATAATTTTTGCATGAATACGGGAATTTTCGATAAACCACTTGTGGGTTTCCATGCCACCACAAATAACTCCAGCAAGATAAAGTCCTGAAATATTACTTTCCATCGAATCAGGATTGTAGTTGGGAAGTCTTTTCTCATCTTCAGATAGTTCAACACCCAATTTTTCCAAGAACTCAAAATTGGGCATATAACCCGTTAGGGCCAAAACAAAGTCATTCTCAATAGTAATTTCCCCTTCAGATGATGCAATGATGATTTTGTCTTCCAATATTTCTTTTACCTCCGAATTGTAGTATGTCTTAATACTTCCCTCTTCTATTCGATTGATGATATCAGGTCGAACCCAATACTTGACACGTTGACCGACCTCATGCCCTCTAATAATAAGGCTAACGTCAGCACCTTTTCTCCAACATTCCAATGCCGCATCAATAGCTGAGTTACTTGCGCCGATAACAGAAAGCTTTTGACTGGCGTAAAAATGTGGATTACCGTAATAGTGCGAAACTTTCGGTAAATCTTCCCCAGGTACATTCAGCTTATTCGGTAAATCATAAAAACCGGTAGCTACCACAATATTCGACGCCGAATATGTAGCCTTGTCGGATGTAATTGTAAATAACTCATCAGATTTCTTGACATGCTCCACTTTCTCAAAAAGATGAATGTTCAGTTTATTTGAAATAACGATTCTACGGTAGTATTCCAAAGCTTCATCTCGTTTTGGTTTAGCTTCCTTGCTGATAAATGGAATATCGTCGATTTCCAATCTTTCCGAAGAAGAAAAAAACTGCATGTTCGAAGGATAATTAAAGAGCGAGTTCACAATCGGTCCTTTTTCTAAAATAACATAAGTCAGTCCTTTCTTTTTGGCTTCCAATCCACAGGCGATTCCAATGGGACCACCTCCAATAATGACAATATCCAATGTCTTCATACCCATGATTTAACAACGTCTTTAACGTACTACAAAGCTAGCTAATTTAGTGAAAAGCCGGTAGCTCCGCATTGATAGAAATTGCGGTAATATTGTTAGTGGGAATATGACTTTTGTCATTCTTTTATTTGAGCTATACCAAGAACTTTAGTATATCAATTAAAACAAAAGGATTATGAGTTTAAGACATAGAGTACCCGTATCAACAATAATGACCAAGAACATTATAACTTTAAATAGTATCGATGACCTTGGTACCGCAGAACGATTGTTCAAAGAACACAACATACGTCACATTCCTGTAGTTGAAGGTGATAAGATTATCGGTATGTTGAGTTTAACGGATTTACTTCGAATTAGTTTTGCTGATGGTGTCTACGAAGACGAAAGTGATGTGGAGACTACAGTATACAATATGTTTACTATTTCACAGGTTATGGCCAAGAGTTTGAAAAGTGTTTCGGGCAATACTACCATTAAGGAAGTTGCGGAAATTCTGGCAGAAAACGAGTTTCATGCCCTACCGGTTGTAGAAAGTAATCGCCTAGTTGGTATTGTAACGACCACTGACTTGATTAAATATTTATTAGAACAATATTGATAGAACGGGTTAGTAAGTAAAAAAGTGGCAAATCGAACACTTTGATGAAACCGTGCACATTGCCACTTTTTGTTGTCAATCCAAAAAATGCCTTAGTTGGCAATTTCTTTCAAGTCTTTGATTGTATCCGTTGGGTTTGCACTTCTAAAAACAAAACTCCCTGCTACCAATACATCTGCTCCGGCATCGGTTAATAATTTGGCATTTAGCGAAGTTACGCCACCATCGATTTCTATTAGCGTATCTGCCCCATTTTTATCAATAAGAGTTCTTAAAGCCTTGACCTTGTCATACGTATTCTCAATAAAAGATTGTCCGCCAAAACCTGGGTTGACACCCATAATGCAGACTAGGTCAATATCTTTGATAGTATCTGCCAGCAGATTAACACTGGTATGCGGGTTCAGGGCAACACCCGTCATCATGCCTTCAGTTTTTATGGCTTGCAGGGTTCGATGTAAATGTGTGCAAGCTTCGTAATGAACGCTTAGCACAGCAGCCCCTAAATCAGCGAAAGTCTTGATATACCGATCAGGATCAACAATCATCAAGTGCACATCCAAAGGTTTCGTGGCATGCTTGGCGATTGCTTTTACAACAGGCATTCCGTATGAAATATTCGGTACAAAGACACCATCCATTACATCAATATGATGCCAGTCGGCAACACTGTTGTTCACCATTTCTACATCACGTTGTAGATTACCAAAATCGGCAGCAAGTAATGAAGGGGCAATTTTTGTTTTGTTCATTTCATCTCAACTAAAACTAACTATGCAAAAGTAATGATTTGAGTTTTTCTAGGGCTAAGGCCTTTCTTCTTAAAACTTTTATTTATCAAAGTAGTTTATAAGATCACTTTCAGCGGCGATATATCCAAAAGAGCTCCAGGAAGAACTATCCATTAAACCATCCATGATTTTGTTTGCCTTTGCCTTTTCATTATTATAAAAGTACCAATTGGCTATTCCGTATGTAATTGCATCATTGGCGGGGCTGCCAGTTTCTGTTTGTAGTAAAGAATCTATAGGAATAAGACCTTTATACAACTTACATAGATCATGATAACTTTGATTTTCGATTACATCCATTTCTAATGCTACAGGTTTCAACATTTCATCTGCCAGTTTCATATTCCCAAGCCGACGTTGAATCATATACAGCCAATGCGTGCTTGAAACAATATTGTCCGGTAGTTCACCCAATTCACGACATTTTAGATAGGCATCATACGCTTTTTCATAGTCGTGTTTAAGGTAATAGGCAAGGCCTAAATGATACCAAATATTTCCGTGTAACGTACTTACTGGAATGTTTTGTGCATTCGGCATACCATCTGGTTCAATCTCATTCTCGGTACCCTTAATTAACTCGCCGGCTTTTTCGAAATCAGCAATTGCCATATCGAATTTTCTAATTGAAATGTACCTATGCCCTCTGTGCCTATACAGGCGAGGTTCATCAGGAGATTTCGAAATACCTTTCGTGTAAATAGAAATCGCTTCGTCATATCTGCCTAAATAGGCAATTCTTCTTCCATACCAAATGATAGCATCTACGTCCTCTGGATTTGTCTCATGTACTTTTTTAGCCTCATAATATTGACGTAACATTTTTTCAGAGGGTTCAGTAATGGTAAACTCCTTTCCTAATGGTGTTGTAAAAGTCAATGATTTTTCAATTGGTAATATTTCTTCGACCTGTTTACTTTTTTTATCACTTTTGCAGCTGTAAAAAATGAATACAACTGCAAGCATACAGAGCCAAATTCCAGATAAAACTTTCATAACTTTTAGTGTTAATTCATTCAGAAGGTGGGATTTCTTCGATTCCTGAATTTTTCAATGTTTTATTGATTTTCGGCAATTGAGATTGTACGGCTGAATCTAAATCTCCCAAATGTTTTTCCAATTCTTCGGAAAGTTCATTAAACACCTTATATGCCCCATCAGTAGGTTTTGCTTCCCCATTTTCCATACTTCGTCGTAGCGAAGCAAGTCTATTGTTCAGTTTTATGGGAAAGTTTAAGGGGTCTTGGTTTGATTGATTTTTAACTTGATATAACTCTTCTTCAATTGCAGATAGTTTTTTTAAGAATGGCACTATTAATTTCTTCATTTCAGAAGTAGATAGTTTCTCTTTATTAGAATCGATATGCGCTTTTATTTCACGAATACGAATTACCGCTTCATTTGCTGCACTTGTCTTTTGCATAATTTGATTAGCCAAATCAAATTGCTCATCCAAATCCGCTTTGGTGATTCCTTTTAAATTAGGATCCATTTGAATTTCAAAAGAGTAGGTCTTGTCATAATCTCTAGTCTTCATTCGGATTTTGTAATTACCTATTGGTGCCTTCGGACCTCGTTGTGGTCTTGCGCTCCAAATAATCATACCTTCGAATTCAGTAGCTCCGGGGTATCGTAAGTCCCAAGTAAAAGTATTAAGTCCTTTTGCGGTGGTTGGCTTTGAAGAACCGCCTTTTTGCCACCATGGTAGGTCTGGGTCAACTTCGTATTTTGGTTTACTACCTGTAAATGTATTTATCAATTTATCATTAGCATCTAAAATTTCAAAGGTGATGGTATCTTGCTGAGACTTGAGATAATATTGAATTGACGCCTGATTAATACCGCGAATGACAGTGGTAGGTTGAAATAGGATAGCGGATTGGTTTTTCATCTCTGGGTGGTATTGACGTAGCGGTTGAATATCATCTAGAATCCAAAAGCCTCGACCGTGCGATCCAATTACTACATCATTGTCTTTTACAACTAGATCTCGAATAGGTGTATCGGGTAGTTTAAGTTGTAGACTTTGCCAAAGTTCTCCATCGTTCATAGAGAAATAAACCCCATGTTCTGTAGCTAAAAATAAAAGCCCCTCACGTACTGGGTCCTCACGAACTGCTCTTGCAAAATGTCCGTCTTCGATTCCAGTGATGATTTTTGTCCATGTTTTTCCATAATCATGCGTTTTAAAAACATAAGGCTGTCTGTCATCTACCTGATATCTATTCGCTGCGACGAATAGGGTTCCTGGCCGGTGTGTAGATTCGTCTATTATACTGACACGAGAAAACTTTGGAAGGTTTTTCGGAGTGATATCTTCCCAATTGGTTCCACCGTCACGAGTAATATGAATTTTTCCATCATCGGAACCGGCCCAAATGGTATTTATATCATGAGTGGAGGGTGCTAATGCAAAAACTGTAGCGTAAATCTCGGGTCCATTCATATCCATAGTAATGATGCCTCCGGTTTTTCCTAAAGTTTCAGGATCGGCATAGGTCAAATCTGGGCTAATCTTTTTCCATGATTGCCCATCATCTGTAGTTTTCCAAACATGTTGCGAACAGGTGTACATCACTTTTGAATCTTGAGGTGCGAACATAATTGGAAATGTCCATTGCCATCTTTCGGGAAGTGCACTTGCCGGTTCCCCAGAAAAGAATCTCGGATACACCTGAATATCTCTTGATTGACCATTGCTTCGGTCATACCTAGTTAAAAGTGCTCCTTGGCTTCCCGCATAAAAAATGTCTTTATTCTCGGGATGCTGAGTAATCCATCCACTTTCACCGCCACCTACGGCATAATACCAGCCTTTGTTATGGCCTCTAGCTTGCATATGGTCCCATCCATCACTGGGCATGGCCAACGTACTATTATCTTGTTGGGCACCGGCAATATGATAAGGTACATCACTGGTCGTCATTACATGGTAAAATTGAGTGGTAACGTAATCCTGTTCCGTCCAGCTTTTCCCTCCATTGATACTTACATTGCCGCCACCGTCGTTTGAGTTTACCATTCGATTAGGATTGTTAGGGTCAATCCATAAATCATGATTATCACCATGGGGGACTTTTATCGTCGTGTCAAAAGTTTTGCCACCATCACTTGATTTATAGAAACCTGTGTTTAAGCAATAAACAGTTTCCTTATCTAGCGGATCTGCGTATATTCTTGAATAATAAAAAGCACGTTGACGTAGTTTGCGTTCATCATTGGTGCGCTCCCAACTTTTGCCTCCATCGTCCGAACGAAAAACCCCACCTTCATTAGCTTCGACTATGGCCCAAACGCGATTTGAATCCGCAGGAGAAACGGTTACTCCGATTTTTCCAATTGGTGGGGCGGGCATACCAGTGTTACTTGTAAGGTCTGTCCAGGTATCACCACCATCTACAGATTTCCAAAGTTTAGAATCGCCGCCGCCGCCCCACATTTTCCATGCTTTACGCTGTACCTCCCATGTAGTTGCGTATACTACTTTGGGATTGTTTCGGTCGATAATGAGGTCTACTGCACCAGCTTTGGGACTCACATATAAAACTTTCTTCCAATTGTTACCTCCATCAGTACTTTTGAATACCCCACGCTCTTCATTATCACCATAAGGATGACCCAAAGCTGCTACATATACAATATCAGGATTGGTTGGATGTATTCGAATTCGGGCTACAGCCTGTGTTTCTTTTAGACCTAGATGCCTCCAAGTTTTACCGCCGTCTTTTGTTTTATAAACACCGTCACCCTGGGTTATACTACCACGAAGCTGTACCTCGCCCATCCCGATGTATACAATATCAGGATTAGTCTCCGCTACGGCAACAGCACCAACGGACGAACTGGTTACCTGTCCGTCTGTAACGGCTTCCCATTCGGTTCCTCCATCTACTGTTTTCCATAATCCGCCACCTGTTGCCCCAAAATAATACTCATTTGGTCTACCGGGGCTTCCAGCACAACCTAAAGAGCGACCACCTCTTTTAGGGCCTACATTTCTCCATTCTAATCCTTCGTAAAAAGGTTTTCCTATAGCTTCGGACGGTCTATTGGTTTTGTTCGACTGTTTTTGCGAAAAAAGGGAGTCTGAACTAAAAGTAAAGATGGTAACCAGTAGTAATGTGTAATATGTTCTCATAAGGCTTTATTTCAATTCATAAGTTAATCTAATTCAAAGTTCAATCGAGGCGACTTATTCCTTGTCCGAATACACCTCATGGTTTGCATCACCCCCGGCTTGTAAGAAAGCAAAAAGATCTTTGATTTCTTCTGGGTTTAATCGATTTAGGAGACCTGAAGGCATAGGGGAGAGTGGAGATAGCTCTTTTTTAGTAACCTTAGCTTTGTCGATTTCTACAGTATAACTTTCATTAAAAGGGTTCGGCATCAAAGTAATCATATCATCGGTTTCTGATTTAATACGCCCCGAAATCTTTTTACCGTCTTCCATATGAATGAGGGTATTTGCATACTGATCTGAGATTTCATCATTTGGGCTTACGGTAGCGAAGAACATTTGATATCGGTTGAATTTGGTATGTGCTTGCGTTAAATCAGGACCAACAGCGGCACCCTCACCACGCATCCGATGGCAAAGCACACACATGCCTGCGTGAAAAGCACGCTTCCCTTTTTCAAAATCAACTTTGTAATCCGCAAGTTCTCCACCCCACACTTTCTTATGCAATTCCGGACTACTATATTGGTGGCTAGGGCCTATAGGTTGTGGCAAATCTGCAACTGCCGTTTCAGGAGAATAGACACCTGATAATTCTTGAAAGTACGTTTTTTCAGCATCAGGCACATTTTTCATGGCGGCCAGGCGTATGTTTTCCATTCCCGGTTTAAAACTCAATCCGCCCTTGGAATTCAGCACATCGTAAAACCATTGAAAGTATTTCTCTCGTGCTGTTTTTGTCCATCCTTTTTTTGCATGACTTAAAAGTACTCCATAATAGATGGCTTCACTGGGAGGCATTTTATCAAGGATTTCTCGAATCAATGGGCCGTACTGTTCACTTCGTTCAGTGATTTCTTCGGATAAAAAGTCTTTGGACAGGGTGGTGCCTTCCTTAGTGTGTTTGTCAAGTAGAGCTACCAGCCCTCCGGTAATGTCATCCGTATCCAAATACAACAACAATTGGCCCAACTCACGGTTCATTTCATCGCTGGCATGTGGAAAGTAGGTCCTCAGTTTATTGGCAGTAGCTATTTTATCAGAAGAGCTGGGTTCGCCCATTCGAATAAAAAGTAGTTCATAACTGCGGAGCATATTCAATTGTTGTTCGGACAATTGCGTTTCTAATGATATTGGCAGTAGTTTTTTGAGGACTTTTGATTGAAGTGATTTATCACCTTGCCTAGCAATAGCTATACTCGCTTCTATAATTTTTTTAGATTCCTTTTCGGCTAAAAATTTATCAAACCATTGGTCAATTGGCTGATGTTCCAAGGCAATTCTGGCTGCGTAACGGATAAAACGATCCTCATGGTTCAAATGTTTCCAAGCAAGAGTAACACCATCTGACGAAACCTCTGAATGGTACTTCTCAATGCTTTGGCGCAGTTTTCGTAGTCCTTCAGCTTTGGCATCAACTATCGGTTCGCGTTCTTTCGAATCATCTCCTGTATACCGAAGACGGAATAGATGCGAATCAATTCTTCTACCTCCTGACGCAAAATAGAGGTTACCATCTTTGCCAGCGATCATATCTGTTAGGGGTAGGGGAGTGCCCGAAAGGAATTCATTACGTTCCGCGTGATAACTGCTTCCACTGGGCTTTAGATCTGCAAAATAGATGGTGCCGAAACTCCAGTCCATCACAAAAAGCCCGTTTTTGTAACTTCCAGGAAAATCTAAAGTCGCTCCTGAAAGTACTGCAGTAGGAGAACCTTGCTCTAGATTATGAACTGCAGGCAATGCGTCTGGATAATAGGCGGGCCATTTTCCAGATCCGGTACGCCAGCCATATTCACTACCACTGGTTACATGACAAATTCTAGTGGGGCGATACCACGGCATTCCTATATCCCATTCCATATCGGCATCGTAGGCGAAAAGTTCGCCATCTTCATTAAAGGCCATATCAAAGGGGTTCCGGTATCCGGCAGAAATCAATTCCCAATCCGTTCCGTCTGCACTAAATTTACAAATCCAACCGCCAGGTGCTTTGATATCGTTCGCATGACCACGGGCATCTAAATAGGGTTTGAACAAATTGTCTTCACCCCAGTTGGTTGGCAGACGGCTTTTTTCTTTAAGGGACTCAGGAACTAGGGTGTGATTACCGGCAATAAAATAGATTTCCTTACCATCAGGAGAAAGTACAAAGCTATGAGGGCCATGCTCCCCAGCACCATCGAGCTTCAGTAGCATATCCACTTTGTCTAACTTGCCATCATGGTTGTTATCCGTAATACGATAGATACCGCTACCATTTTCCTCTTCATCGGGTACATCGTCATCCCATCTTTTGTTCACAGCCACATATAAACTGTTAAATGCCCAGAGTAGCCCATGGGCCTCTCCGATTTCCAAGTTCAATGGATGCACATCTTTTTTATCCAATTTACTATCGATGGCCGGGGCATCGAAATAGTAAATTTCACCATATTGGTCACAGGCGAATATGAGGTCATTAGGGCCTTGGGTCAAAGCTACCCAAGAACCTTGTTCATTAGTACCAGGTTGGTAGAGGTCTTCAAGAATAAACCCTTCTGGAACATTGAAGGCAATGCCTTCATTTTCTTTGGACGTGGCAGTAGTGCTCTCATTTTTGCAAGAAAACATGAGGAAGCCTAAAATCAATAGAGTGGTAGTAATTTTATTCATAGTTCTAGTAATGAACGGTTTCTTATAAAAGTAGGGAAAAGAAGCAAAGGAAGGGTTGTCTACTCGACAAAAAAGTAAGACATGGTAAACGCATTTCTAATGCAAATTCCGCAAGCCTTCATAAATCGCAATACCTACCGCATTGGCTAAATTCAAACTGCGAATATGCTCATTGTAGAGTGGTATTTTATAAAGTTGATCTTTATTCTTTTCTATTATTTCCTTGGATAGGCCAGAAGATTCTTTTCCGAATACCAAGAACATTTCATCTTCATATGCTATTGACCAATGATCTTGTGTGCCATGACTTGAAAAATAGACCAACTTCTTGTCACTATGCATCGCATAAAATTCTTCAACACTTTCATAAATGAAAAGAGAAATGTGCCTCCAATAATCTAATCCTGCGCGTTTTAATCTAGAATTGTTCAATTCGAATCCGAAGGGTTTTACCAAATGTAGGGTGGAACCAGTAGCTAAGGCCAATCTGCCAATATTTCCGGTGTTGTTGGGTATTTCCGGTTCAAAGAGAACAATATTAAACGACATTTACCTTTTGATGGATTGCTTTTTGCTCATATAGTGGTAGGACGAGAAATTCAAAGAGATTTAATGAATACATTCCGGTAAAACAATTCAGCCCCTTCTGCTTGAAGGACAATTTTACCTTTAGTCAGTGGTTGCCATTCTTTAGTTTCTTCATCAAATTTTTCAAGGTCGAATACCTCATTAACCAATTTGCCATTTACTTTGTATATGGCATGACTACCTTTAACTTCAAGTTCAATTTTATTCCAACCAGGCTTGCCCCAATAGCTGTTTCGGGCAAAACTATCATAAGTGTTTTCGCCTCCTCGGGTCGTCAGCTCTCCATCGGGGCCATAATTGCGATTGTTGGCTCGTACTCTTGAAGTGCCTCTGGTACCAATTAACCAAATATCTCCCGTATCTCCTTCCTGAATCTGGCATTCCGCGCCATAAGGCCAAAAAATATCCTCTTTCCAAACGTGGTAAAGTATACCGGCATCCCTAACATATTCATGTCTCGGTTT
>CAZTLZ010000013.1:10217-36196 GCA_964614665.1 uncultured Maribacter sp. | reverse complement strand
TAGTCTATTCGCCTCATCAGGCGTTCTCCAAAATCTCGCAACATAGATTTTTTATTCGCACTGAGACCTAAAGAATCTAAAGTCTTAAAAGCCATTTGGGTATAGGCCTCAACAGTAGTTTTAGTTTCTTCAGCGGCCCCTGTTGAAACAAATATTTCTTTTATAGACACAATTTTACCCTCAGGATTTTTCGGTTGGATGGAATACAGGTCCATAATCTCCTTACGCTGGCTTGGGCTACCCAATTCCATAGCTTTCAAATACATAAAGGTCTTTTTATTTTCAATGATATCACCCCCTACCTGTTTTCCAAAGGTCTTAGGGTCGCCAAAGGCATCCAAATAATCATCTTGCAATTGAAAGGCTATTCCAAGGTTTTTTCCAAATTCATAAATACTTTGTTGCTCTTCAGCTGAAGCATTCGCTATTGTAGCACCCATCTTAAGGGCAGCCGCGACTAGCACAGCTGTTTTATATTCAATCATTTTTAGATACTCGGCTATCGTAACATCATCACGGGTTTCAAAATCAACATCGTACTGTTGCCCTTCGCAAACTTCGATGGCCGTTTTACTAAATAATTGCGCCAAGCTTCGAAATGTATCACCCTGATAATTCTCGAATAATTGATATGCAATAATGAGCATCGCATCACCTGAAAGGATTCCTGTATTAATATCCCACTTTTCATGAACGGTTTCTTTACCCCGTCGTAAAGGCGCATCATCCATGATATCATCATGAACCAAAGAAAAGTTGTGGAATATTTCGACTGCCAAGGCGGCATCAAGGGCTTTCTTGCAATCAGTATCAAAAACCTCGGCCGCAAGCATGGTGAGTATTGGTCGAAGACGTTTACCTCCTAACCCTAAAATATAGGTAATGGGCTCATATAGATTTTCAGGTTCCCTAGTTTTTATCTTTGACTCGAGATAATCAACAAATTTATCCCGGTATTGTTGAATGGAGCGCATTACAATTGTTTTGTTCAAAAATACGTCCATTTTAGCAAACAACTTTAGTAGCTTATGAATTCAAAATAATTGAGCTAAGAACTAAATTCCTGCAAAATGCAATGATTCCAAAAATCATCGTCTTTATAAGTACAGGTCTAGATAAAAACCATTTGAATGCCTTCTGATACGGAAAACCATAAAAAACTGAAGACGTTTTTTGATGAAGAATATCATTCATTAAAGGCTTATGCACAATCTAGAATTCGTGACGCAGCCGACCGAGATGCAGAAGATATTGTACAAGATGTCGCCCTGAAATTATTTTCACGAGCCGAAACCGCATCACCCATTCATAACATTGCAGGTTTTGTTTACTATTCCATTAGAAATAGAATAATAGATGTAATGCGCACGAAAAAAGACCGAGTACCTATTGAAAGCGACATGGAAACTCGCCTAGCAGAATTAACCGAACTATTCTATGGAAAATCAGATAATGGATATTCTGAAGAAATGAAGGTAGCCCTAAAAAAAGCCATCATAAACCTAAAACCTGTTCATAGAACTATCATTAATGCTATTGATTTTGAAGGATTTACCTATAGAGAACTATCATTGGAAACGGGAATTCCCGAAGGTACTTTAATGTCCAGGCGCCACCGCGCGATATCAATTTTGTTTAAAACATTGGAAACACAAAAAGAAAAAACGAATTAAAACAATACCTATGAAAGAGTATGTAGAACATCAAGTTAAAAGTAAAGTAGAAAAATTCTTTCACGGATTTTTTAAAGTAGTATTCATGATTATCGCAGCAATAGCTTTTCTACTATTGTTCGGTTATGGATTTATGCTATTATGGAACTGGCTTATGCCAGATGTATTCGGATTACCCATACTAACCTACTGGAAAGCAGTTGGAATTCTTGTTATGGCCAAATTACTATTTGGCCACTTTGAAGGAAAAGGCCATAAAAATCATGCAAAGAGTCCTCGCAAACGCTTTAGGAACAGAATAAATGATTCTTGCAAAACGGATTTTTCCAAATGGGAGTTTTATGATGAATTCTGGAATGAAGAGGGGGAAAAGGCATTTGAAGAATATCTAAAACGTCGCCAAATTGAAAACCAATGATTATTGTCATTTTCAATGTTAAAAAAATGTAAAACTTAGGAAACTTTAAATGTTTTTATAGTTTCCCGTCCTATATTTGCCGTCCGAAACGTCATGAAGGAAAAGATTTTACATAAAGCGACAGATATGTTTTTGAACCTTGGCTTTAAAAGTGTCACCATGGATGATATTGCAAATGGCATGGGTATCTCCAAAAAAACTATCTACGCGCATTACGCGAACAAGACAAAACTGGTCGAAGAAAGTACCAATTATGTATTTCAAGTGATTTCATGTGGTATAGACCATATATGCTCTTTGGGGAAAAACCCTATTGAAGAACTTTATGAGATTAAGAAGTTTGTGATGATGAACTTGAAGAATGAAAAATCTTCACCTCAGTATCAATTGCAAAAATATTATCCGAAAGTTCATACTGTCCTGCGAAATAAACATTTTGAAGTTACGCAGGAGTGTGTAGTTAAGAATCTAGAAAAAGGCATCGAATCGGGCATTTACAGAGAAAATCTCAATATTGAATTCGTATCTCGAATATATTTTTCCGGGGTCCGCAGTATAAAAGACCAACAATTTTTTCCCTTAGAGCAATTTCCGATTTCAACTTTGATGGATGACTATTTAGAATACCATCTAAGGGGAATTGTAACACCTAAAGGAAGAAAAATATTGAACAAAATCATCAATTCAAATCAAGAATAGCATGCGCAACTACTTTTTAAACTTCTTAGCGTTATTTGCCATAACCATGGTCTACTCGCAGGAAGAAGTAACCAACACAAATAGCTTTTCACTAGAGGAAGCCATTGGCTTCGCACTAAAAAACAATTATGAGGCAATCAATGCTGACCGAGATCTAATAGATGCCAAAAAACAAAAATGGGAAACCATTGCTACCGGTCTACCACAGATTACCGGTGCTATTAACTATCAAAACCAATTGAAGCAGCCCGTTTCATTAATTCCTGCCGAATTCGCGGGCGGCGAACCCGGTACTTTTGTTCCAATTGTATTTGGACAAGCACAATCAGCAAATGCAACTGCTACGTTACGTCAACAAATTTTTGACGGTTCCTATATTGTAGGTGTTCAAGCTACCAAGGCTTTTTTAAGCTATAGTCAGAATAATAAAGAGAAAACCGATTTGGAAGTTAAAAAAGCGGTTACAGAGGCTTATGGAAATGTGCTGTTAGCCAAAGAAAGTGTTTCCATCTTTGAAAAGAACAGGGCCAACTTAGAGAAAAACCTCTTCGAGACAACTAAAATATACGAAAATGGGTTAGGTGATGAGGAGAGCGTCGAGCAATTACAAATCACCTTATCATCTGTTGAAAATCAATTGAAAAACGCGGTTCGGTTAGAGAACATTACACTGCAAATGTTGAATTTGGTCATGGGAATTGCTATTAATGCTCCCACCGAATTGGAGGAAAATCTTGATGATCTAGCTCAAAAACAAATTGATTTTGGTTTGTTGGAGTCTGAATTCAACATCGAGAATAATGTGGATTTCAAATTGGCTACCAACCTAAACCAACAACGCTTTTACGAATGGAAATTAGCTAAAAGTCGAGCTTTGCCAACCCTGAATTCATTCATCAATTATGGATCTTCGGCTTTTGCCGACGATTTTAATTTTTTTAGCAGTGACCAACAATGGTTTGATTCTTCGGTGCTTGGTTTTGATTTGAGCATTCCGATTTTCAGTTCGGGTAAAAGAAGTGCCAGTACCGCCAGAGCTAAAATCGCATTGGAAAAAGCCAAAACCCAATTGAGTGAAGCCGAAGAGCAAATTCGACTACAACTTGAAAGTTCGAAGAGCAATTACATTCTAGCAATCGAGCAATATGAAACTGCTAAAGAAAATCTAAACCTTGCAGAACGTATTGAAAACAAGAATCAAATCAAATATGCCGAAGGTCTGGCAAGTAGTTTTGAGCTCCGACAAGCTCAAACACAACTATACGATGCACAGCAGAACTATTTACAAAGCATGGTTGAAGTCATAAATAAAAAGACTGAATTGGAAACCATTTTGAACACCAAAGCCTAAAGAACGAACATCAATCTATAATTATATCAACATGAAAAAGCTAGTATACACCCTTATCATGACCGCCTTACTTGCAGCTTGTGGAAGTAGTAGCGAAACCTCCATTACTGATTTAATCACTAAAGGTGACCTAGAAACCCTTAGAGCGAAGAAAACCGAGATTTCAGAGCAGCAAAGAGCAATGGAAAAAGACCTTCAAATGCTCGATTCGGCAATTGCCATGAAATCAGGTCAGGAGAAGCTGCCTTTGGTGACCACCTTTACCGCTAAGGGTGAAAAATTCAATCACTTTTTAGAGTTGCAAGGAGATGTTAAAACAAAGCAAAATGTGTTGATTTATCCTGAAATGGGAGGCACTTTACAACGCGTATATGTCAGGGAAGGACAACGCGTTAACAAAGGGCAGCTTTTAGCATCAATTGACGACGGGGGAATGGGCAGCCAAGTATCCCAACTAAAAACACAAGCGGAATTGGCAAAAACCACCTATGAGCGTCAAAAACGTTTATGGGAACAAAAGATTGGATCTGAGATTCAATTTTTGCAAGCAAAGTCAAACTATGAGGCAACTGAAAATGCAGTGAAACAGGCGCAAAGTCAATTGGGCAAGTCGACCATTAGAGCCCCTTTTTCAGGTATCATCGATGATGTTATCAAGGATCAAGGTACCGTGGTCTCACCGGGGCCAGGAGCAGAAGTTTTTAGAATCGTGAACCTTTCCGACATGTACATTACTGTTGATGTACCCGAAAATAACCTTGGTGGTATTTCAAAAGGCAAAGAAGCCAAAGTATATTTTCCTGTTCTAGGGGATACTATTATTTCTAAAATACGCCAGACAGGAAACTTCATAAATCCGAGTAACCGTGCTTTCAGTGTTGAGATTCCGGTTCCTAACAAAAAAGGAAACATCAAACCGAACCTAACTGCGCGTGTAAGTTTGAACGATTATAGTAGTGATAATGCCATATTGGTACCTCAAGGTATTATTTCTGAAAATGCGAATGGAGAGCAGTACGTTTATGTTGCAGTAGAACCTAACGGTGATAAGGCAATTGCAAAAAGGCGAATCATTGAAACAGGTAAAACGCAAGGAAGTTTGGTAGAAGCACTTACGGGAATCAACGATGGTGATCTTTTGATAAAAGAAGGTGCAAGAACGGTAAAAGAAGGTCAAAATGTTCAAATTCTAAACACTGAAAGCGATGAGTAAGCAAAAGAGGAATGCCGACAAGGAATTCAAAATAGCATCGTGGGCCATCGACAACCCCTCTGTAATCTTCGTTATGATAGCTATTTTATTATGGGTAGGTTTTCAGGCCTATCAATCAATGCCTCGCGAAGATTATCCAGAGATTGTAGAAACGAAGGTTTACGTTAGTACCCCTTACCCGGGTAATACCGCTGAGGATATCGAACGTCTTATTACCGACCCTCTTGAAGACCGCCTGAAAAACGTTAGCAATGTAGTAGAAACTAGCTCTACTTCACAGGAAGATTATTCCATTATCACGGTAGAGTTCGATGAGGATATCACCGTCGAGCAGGCTAAGCAAAAAGTAAAAGATGAAGTAGATACCGAAAAGGCAAGTGAAGATTGGCCCACATTCAATGGAGCAAAGGTTGAACCTAACATTTTTGATTTGAACTTGGCGGAGTCGTTCCCGATTATGAATGTGAATTTTACTGGGGATTATCCGGTTGAAAGACTTAAGGAATATGCCGAGTATTTAGAGGATGAAATTGAAAACCTTCCCCAGATTAAAGAAGTAGATATTAGAGGGGCCCAAAAGCGCGAAGTTGAAGTTGCCGTAGATATTTATAAAATGATGGCGGCCAAAGTGAGTTTTCAGGATGTAATCGGAGCTATCGGAAATGGCAATATGACTATGTCCGCGGGTAATATCAAAACCAGCGAACAACGTAGGACCATTCGGGTTCTAGGTGAGATTCAAAATCCGCAGGAACTCAATGAGTTTGTGGTAAAATCAGAGAATGGTGCCGTATATCTCAAAGATATAGCCACTGTGACTTTTGATGAGGAAGAAAAAACCACTTTTGCTCGAGAATATGGCGAAAGTGTTGTCATGCTTGACATCAAAAAGCGTTCAGGAACGAACACTATTGAAGCAACACAACAGATTCGGGAACTTGTAAAGAAAGCCCAGGCCAATTATTATCCCGCAGATTTAAATATTTCTATCGCAAATGATTCCTCTGACCGCACTCTGAATCAAGTTGATGACCTCGTGAATAGTATTATTTTCGGAATCATTCTGGTGGTAACCGTTTTGATGTTTTTCCTTGGATTTCGCAATGCTCTTTTTGTTGGGTTTGCAATTCCCATGTCCATGTTTATCTCATTTTTCGTTCTAAATACTTTGGGTGTAATTGTAGACAGCCTAAGTTTTACCCTGAATACGATGGTACTATTTGGTATGATTATGGGGCTGGGAATGCTTGTGGATAATGGTATTGTGGTCGTTGAAAACGTCTATCGATTAATGAGTGAGGGCATGTCTCGAACTGAGGCTGCAAAAAAAGGTGTTGGTGAGATTGCTCTTCCGATTATTATTTCGACGATAACTACGGTAGCCGCTTTCGTTCCACTAGGCCTTTGGCCAGGACTCTTTGGTCAGTTTATGATCTATTTTCCGGTGACACTCTCCGTAGTATTGGGGTCATCTTTGTTCGTTGCTCTTTTTATGAACTCAATGCTAGTCTCCCAATACATGGAAATTGGCGATAAAGAAATTAGTCGAAAAGGTCTTATTAGAACAACAGCTGTTTTGGGTGGTCTTGGATTGTTAATCCTGTTTATTGGCGGACCTGTAAGAGGAATGGGTACAGTTATGATTTTTACTGCGCTTATGTTCTGGGCCTATAAATATGTCATAAAGGGATTGGCCAATAGTTTTCAGGATAAAGTAATGCCCCGTTTTGAAAATTGGTATGAAAGGCGTATCAAACATGCCCTTCGAGGTGGCAATGTATACTGGTATTTCGGAATGACAGTTTTACTCTTAGTAGTGACTTTTATGTTGTTTGGTATGTCAATTGGTTCTGGGAGAACCAAAATCGAATTTTTTCCCGAAAATAGTCCAAATGAGGTATATGTTTATATTGAATACCCTGAGGGTACATCCATTCAAAAGACAAATACAATAACCAAAGCCATTGAAAAAAGAGTATATGACGTAGTGGCACGGGAGAAATATAAAAGAGATGCCGACTATAATTATTTGGTAGAATCGGCCGTATCGCAAGTTGGCGAAGGGGCCGGTAATCCCCAAACCGATGGGGGTTCATCTTCCGAAATGCCTCATCGTGGTAAAGTTACCGTTTCAATGCGAGAATTTAAATATCGCAACGGTTTAGATACTGAAGAATTACGTGGGGCAATCCAAACCGATCTTACAGGCATATACCCAGGTGTATCCATTTCTGTTGAAAAGCTAAATGAGGGGCCTCCAGCCGGTTATCCAGTAAATATCGAGTTACAGGGCAAAGATTATGATGAATTAATAAGCACTGCTGAAGATATTCGCAACTATTTGAATAGTAAGAATATTCCCTTTATCGAAGAATTGAAAATCAATGTAAATAAGAGCAAACCGTCGATGCAGGTAGTAGTTGACCGTAAGAAAGCCGGAGAATTAGGTGTTGCGGTTGGTCAAGTAGGCAACCAGCTTAGGCGTTCTCTGTTTGGGGAGAAAGCAGGTGTTTATAAATTGGATGGGGAAGATTATGATATCAACGTTCGGTTTAATAAGGATATACGGTTTGATAAAAATGCGCTCTTCAATCAAAACATCATCTTTAGAGACCAAGCTTCAGGGCAAATCAAGGAAGTTCCTGTTGCAGCTGTAGCCACCCAACGAAACTCCTCTGGTTTTAGTTCTATCAAGCATAGAAATGGAAATCGTGTGGTTACGGTTTATTCAGGATTGACCGCTGGTGGAAACCCAGCACAGGTAGTTGGTGACGTCATAAAGGAAATGGAAAACTTTAAAGGCATTCCGAATACGGTTCGGGTAGACTACACAGGGGAAATAGAAGAGCAAAACAAGCAGATGGAGTTTTTGGTAGGTGCCTTTTTTGGTGGCCTGGCACTAATCATGTTAATCTTGATTTTCCAATTTGGGGGAATTTCTAAACCATTGATTATTATGATTGCCATCTTCTTAAGTTTTATTGGAGTATTCGGCGGATTGATGATAACAGGTTGGTCTTTTGTAATCATGATGACTATGATGGGCATCATATCCCTAGCAGGAATCGTTGTAAATAACGGTGTTGTACTTTTAGATTACACCCAAATTCTCATAGACCGTAAAAAGGTAAAACTCGATATGGATGACAAGGATTTACTTTCTATGGAAGATGTTACCAAAGAAATTACCAAAGCAGGTAAAGCAAGGTTGCGTCCAGTAATTTTGACCGCAATTACCACCGTGCTGGGTCTGATTCCTTTGGCCATTGGATTAAACATTGATTTCTTCTCCCTCTTTACCGACTTTGATCCAAAAATCTATTTCGGAGGTGATAATGTTGTTTTCTGGGGGCCGTTGGCTTGGACGGTTATTTTCGGATTAATCGTGGCAACATTCTTAACTTTAATAATTGTGCCTGTACTATTCAATATTACGTATCGCATCAAAACCAAGATACGTGGGTGGCGTAGTCCAGAGAAGAACCTTGGAGAAGAGCTTCTAATTGAAAATGAAGAATTTGAGACGCTGCCAAAAACCGGTACTTCCGCTTAAAAGTTTAAAAGAATCCGCTTGATAAAGCAGATTCTTTTTTTCATATTATATACTCACGAATACTTCTTAAATTTGCAGCTTAAAACAAAATTTAAATGTATCGAAGCCATACCTGCGGAGAACTACGCGAAACACACATTAATCAAAAAGTCAGCCTCTCAGGTTGGGTTCATAAAACCCGCGACAAAGGTTTTGTAGCTTGGGTCGATCTTCGTGATCGCTATGGCATCACACAACTCGTTTTTGATGAAGACCGTACTTCTTCCAAATTATTGGAGCGGGCAAGAAATCTCGGCCGTGAATTTGTTGTTCAGGTGAATGGCGAGGTTATTGAAAGAGCCTCAAAAAATCCGAATATCCCAACAGGAAATATCGAAGTCTTAGTTGAAGAGGTCATTGTTTTGAATGAATCAAAAACTCCTCCCTTTACAATTGAGGATGAAACAGATGGCGGTGAAGATATCCGGATGAAGTATCGTTATTTAGATATCCGAAGGAATCCGGTAAAAGACAGTTTGATATTTCGGAGTAAAGTTTCAATGGAAGTCCGGAAATATTTGTCCAGTGAAGGTTTTATCGAAGTCGAGACTCCTTATCTGATTAAGTCTACACCTGAAGGTGCTCGTGATTTTGTGGTACCAAGTCGTATGAATGAAGGTCAGTTTTATGCCCTTCCCCAATCACCACAGACGTTCAAGCAACTACTGATGGTTGGCGGATTGGATAAATACTTCCAGATCGTAAAATGCTTTCGCGATGAGGACTTACGAGCTGATAGACAACCAGAATTTACGCAGATTGACTGCGAGATGGCCTTTGTTGAGCAAGAGGATATTCTAAATGCTTTTGAAGGATTGACCAAACACTTGTTAAAAGAAATCAAAGGGGTCGAAACCGAGTCGTTTCCAAGAATGACTTTTGATGAAGCCATGAAACGTTATGGAAATGACAAACCCGACATTCGCTTCGGAATGGAATTCGGTGAGTTGAACGAAGTAACACAACACAAAGATTTCAATGTATTTAATTCAGCCGAATTAGTAGTAGGTATTGCGGTTCCTGGAGGAAATAGTTACACTAGAAAAGAGATTGATAAATTGACCGATTGGGTAAAACGTCCTCAAGTCGGAGCATTGGGAATGGTCTATTCAAGATGCAACGATGATGGAAGCTTTAAGTCGTCTGTAGACAAATTTTACGATCAAGAAGATTTGGCCAAATGGGCCAAAATAACAGGTGCAAAAGCTGGAGATTTAGTCTGTGTGCTTTCCGGAGACAAGAACAAAGTAAGAGCACAATTAAGCGCTTTACGAATGGAATTGGCTGAACGATTGGGTCTTAGAAACCCTAACGAGTTCGCGCCATTGTGGGTCATAGATTTTCCATTACTGGAGCTTGACGAGGAAACAGGTCATTACCATGCCATGCACCACCCATTTACTTCACCAAAACCGGGTCAACTCGAACTATTGGATTCAGACCCTGGAGCAGTTCGAGCGAATGCTTATGATTTGGTACTGAACGGAAACGAAATTGGGGGTGGTTCAATCCGAATTCATGACAAAGAAACCCAAAGTACAATGTTCAAACATCTTGGTTTCACCCCTGAAGAAGCAAGAGCACAGTTTGGCTTTTTGATGGATGCATTTCAATATGGCGCCCCTCCACACGGTGGTATTGCTTTTGGTTTAGATAGATTGGTGGCCATTCTTGGCGGGCAAGAAACGATTCGTGATTTTATAGCCTTCCCGAAAAACAATAGTGGTCGTGACGTGATGATCGATGCACCTGCACCAATTGATCATAGCCAGTTGGAGGAATTGAATTTGAGGCTGGATATATAATTCCCCGAAAAGCCACCATTTTCTTGAAAATGCTTTGATTGTATAATTTGCACTACTTTAGTTACATAAGTAAATTGCTATTAAACCAATAGTCCTATGAAAAAGTTACGTATAGTACTACTTGCTTCAGTAATGTTCCTCGGCTGTAGCAAAGATGAACCTGAAGTTATTGTACAGGCAGCGCCAATACCAACTCTAGATAATATCACCTATGATATCGGCGCTATTACATCAACCTCCGTTGTCATTGATTTTACTTCAAATTCATTTAGTAGTAGTGGAGGTCAATTGATTCGGGAAATATGGTACAAAAAACCAACTGATGCCGAATGGTCCATAAAAGATATTAGCAATACACCTTCGGAGCAGCTACAACATCTTTTGAATGGACTTGAATTGGCTACGAAATATATGATTAAACCGGTTTTTACGATAGGTGAGTTGGTCAAAGAAGGCGCTGAAACCACTGTAATTACATTACCATTTAAGTTTACTGCAACAAAGGACGGGTTCGAACAGATATTACTGGTTTCCGATGATACTTCCGTAGATTTTCAAGCATTTGAATCTGACCCGTCATTCTACCTAAAATACGCCAATGACAGTATTCCTATGACTTACGGTGCAATCTCAAAAGATTCTCTGCTTATTGCTTTCGAGACCAGTAACTCACTTTTCTTTGAAGGTAACGATGAGTATGTTGAAAAAATCAACAGCTCCATATCATTTCAATTCAAAGATTACTATGAGAAAGATTGGAAAACCCTGGAAATTTTTAATAGACAACCTAAAATAGACTCATTATCCTCTCAAAACGTTACTATGTGTTCAGGTTTGGACCATACAAAGCTTCTCTTCGATGGCCTGTTTTGGAATGCTAGAGGGGTTTCGGAAAACCTGCTTGAGGCCGATGACTATGTTATTTCAATCAAAAATGTTCAAGACCCTTCGATATCCACACCTGTGTACACAAAGAGTAATTTCGTTGATGACGCGGCAACTGCCTGTGAGGCTGGTTTTGATATCCTTTTTGAAGAACCAATTCAGAATAGATTTCATTCAGGTAGTTCGTTGTGGATTTCTTTTCCTAAGGATTTACTCCCTGAAGGCAACTATCAACTACAGTTCAGTGCCATCAAAAACAATGAAATCTATTCGGCGGAACCTTTGGAATTCGAGCTTTTGTATGAATAACGAGATTTAATAATTTTTCAAAAACAAAAAACCCACGTAACCGTGGGTTTTTTTATACTTTTAAAGAAGCAAAAGTGCCCTATGGCCAACCGATTCCAAAAACTATTCACACACTTTTTAAAATGGCGGTATAAACATATCTCCAATAAAACCTTTACCCACATTCTAGCTGTTGCAGTTGGTCTGCTGGCAGGATTGGCATCGGTAACCCTAAAAAACCTTACTTTTTTTATAGAATCTTCGTTGGAAGACGGTATCGTCTTTTCAAGCAACCAATTGTATTTCATACTCCCAATAATTGGTCTTGCCTTAGTATTTCTCTATGTGAAGTTCGTACATAAAGAAAAACTTGAGCATGCGGTCTCCTCTATCTTGTTCTCCTTAAGTAAAAAGAAGGGCATGATCAATTTTAAGAAGATCTACACCTCTCTTATTACTGCTCCACTAACTGTTGGCTTCGGGGGGTCCGTCGGGCTTCTTGGCCCGGCTGTTTCATCAGGGGCTGCCATAAGTTCCAACCTAGGGAGAGTGCTTCATGTGAATTCCAAAACCCGATCCTTATTGATTGCCTGTGCATCGGCGGGTGCGGTTGCCTCCATATTTCAATCACCCATTGCCGCAATAATTTTCGCCGTTGAGATTTTTAGCATCGATTTTACAATGCTGTCCATGCTTCCTCTTTTATTAGCCTCAATTTCAGGAGTGCTAACCTCCTATTTCTTTCTAGGGAATGAAGTTCTCTTTGATTTTAGACTCACAGATAATTTTGAGGTACGAGATACATTATTTTATGTTTTACTAGGAGTAGGTACTGCGGTAGCTTCAATTTATTTCACCAAAATGTATTTCGGTATCCTGAAGCTATTCGAACCGCTTAAAAGTCCAAAATATAAACTTCTTGTCGGTGGACTTGCCATTGGCGTTATGCTCTATTTCATACCACCCTTATATGGAGAAGGGTTTAGCTTCATCGGTAATTTATTAGACGGCAATCATCTCTCTGCGCTTGGTTCCACTGCATTTGATGAGTACCTGAACAACATTTGGGTGGTAATAGCATTACTATTTGGGATTACAGTTTTCAAGGCCATTGCCATGACGACAACTTTCGCAGCAGGTGGAGCCGGCGGAATTTTTATCCCAACTATGGTAATGGGAAGTGCTTTGGGAAATGTTGTTGCCAAAGTGATCAATAATATTGGTCTGGGTTTTGACGTATCGGAAAGTAACTTTACACTTATCGGTATGGCCGGATTAATTGCGGGGGTGCTTCACGCACCCTTAACAGCAATTTTCTTGATTGCAGAAATAACCGGGGGATACGAACTCTTCGTGCCTTTGATGATAACCGCCGCAATCTCTTACCTCATCACCAAAAATGCCATCAATCACAATATTTATACACGAGAGTTAGCAAAACAGGGGGCGCTATTGACGCATGACAAAGATGAAAACGTATTGACGGTAATGCGATTGGACGATGTTATCGAGCAAAATTTCAAAGCAGTAAATCCGACAATGTTTTTAGGGGATATGTTGCACGAAGCAGTGGCACAATCCACTCGCAATCTCTTTCCGGTTATTGATGAAAATGAGGCCTTGGTCGGCATTATTCTTTTAGATGATATTCGAGAGTTCATGTTCGAGACAACGCTGTACAAAACCACTATTGTATCTACCTTCATGAACAATCCTCCCGAAATTCTTTTCTATGGAAAAGATGACATGCGAACCGTGATGAAAAAGTTTCAAGATAGCGGCGCTTGGAACTTACCGGTAGTCAAAGACGGAAAGTATATGGGCTTTGTTTCCAAATCAAAACTGTTGACTGCCTATAGGCGTGAATTGATTAATTTTACACAATAAGCTTCCATTAAGCTATGGTCTTAGTATTGGAAATTCTCTTGATTGTCTTTTTTGTTCGGCTTTCAGTCGCTTTTTAAAAAATTAAAATCGACAAAATTTGCGAATGGAAATCAACGGTTTTATTCCGCTTTGCATATTTTTGGTGTCAGCCTCCTTCTAAGTTCAAATATATAGTTAGTATGAAACTTAAGTATTTTATTGTACTTGTTGTTCTCGTATCTTTTGCGGCAATCATCTATGGCTTCTCTTTAGATGAGGCTCAAGAAAATTTAGCCAGCAAATACATAGGTTCCGGAACAGTGGGTCTTTTTCTTATCGCTATGCCCCTGTTCTTATATAAAGAAAGTAAGGGCAAGAAGTTCAAAGACTATATGTTGACCGAAGAAAATGTTAGAAAGATGCAGGGCAAGGAACCCAAACCACCCGAAGAGTCTTAGTTCAAATTTCTTTTTTGGATAAAAAAACGCTTCAACAAGTCTGACGCCTCACGCTCTAGAACGCCTCCTATAATTTTGGTTTTTGGGTGAAGTTTTGTTCCCATGGCGCCACAACCACGTTGTGGATCTTCAGCAGCATAAACAATTTTAGAAATCTGACTCCAGTATAGAGCACCCGCGCACATTTGGCAAGGCTCAAGTGTTACATACAATGTACAATCTTTTAAATACTTGCCTCCTAGAAAATTAGCCGCAGCGGTAATAGCCTGCATTTCGGCATGGGCGGTGACATCATTTAATTGCTCGGTCAAGTTATGGCTTCTTGCAATAATTCTGTCTTTTATTACAATAACCGCCCCAATGGGCACTTCTCCTTTTTCAAGTCCGGCTTCGGCCTCTTGCAAGGCCTTTTTCATAAAATACGAATCGTCGTAGGGTAAAACCATCTCAAAAGATTAGTACGCAATAGTATGGAATTTAACTTTTGGGCACAAAAAAACCTCAATTTTTAAAAATTGAGGTTTTAATGATTAATTTCTGCCGTATCTACTGCTTTTCGAAATAATATTTTTCTTCCCTTAGATTAGTCTCCTCATAATCAATATAATATTTATCGGTCAACACTAATGACGATTCACTTAATTCAACAGTTTCGTCATAAAGAGCATAAGCTTCCCCTATTTCATAGGTTCCTGTATAACTATCTTCATCATATTCAAATTCCAACATTGCTAATTTATTTTCGCTCTTGATATATGCCCATTTTCCTGAACTTGTATAGTAAAAATCAGAAGGTTCAAACACAACTTGACAACTTTCCATTGAGGTGTTATAATCAGTATCTCTACCTGAAATAAACAATTCATAGGTATAGGATCCGTCTTCATTAAATTCAATATTGAATTTATCAGTTGTAGTACAATAGATACTTTGAAAAGTTCCTTGACCTGAACATTCTAATTCTGATCCATCACTACAAACTTCCTCGCCCAAATCTGCAGAAACAGTGACACCCTCTTGGGTATAATCATCTTTGGTAAGTTTCCATAAACCAATTAATTCGCTACTTCCTCCCCAACTTTCAACTGTTAAACAAACTTCTTCAGGTTCACTGATATTACCTTCTGCGTCATAAACGCATAATACGTAGCAAAACTCACCTGGTTCAATATTCTCATTGAAATCTACATCCAATTCAACTTCATCAATTTTACTCGATAGGTCAAAAGCATTTTTCTTAAGGTTTCTTTTTTTGGAAGATTTACCACTATCCTCTGTTTTATTGGCATCAAGATCAACATCATAGTAAGAATCTGCTATTGTACCATCTTTGGCCTTGAATTGAATATAGGCTCCGACTAATTCAGCATCTGAATCTAACGAAACTTCAAAACCTTCACCTAAAAAAGCTGTTTGCCCGGCGTCAGATAAATTCAAAGAAATAGCTCCATTTGGAACAGGAGGGGTTCCATCTTCTTGTGTGCCTCCGTTGATTACAACATTATCGGAAACCATATTTACCTCCAATGGTGTAGATTCTAATTGTTCTTCTTGCTCTTGTGATTGTTGTTCCTCAGAACTTGTTTCATCTTTTGCACATGAAGCAGTAACTAGTAATGCTGCAAAAACAGCTGTTCGAAAAATAGTTTTCATGTATCTGGTTTTTAATAAGTTGGTTGATCCATAACAACGTCAATAAGCAAAGTCCTATTGTATGTTATAAGAATTTTGTTGTCAAATTTCAGTTAGCGAGTATCAAAGAAGTAAAATCGTAGTTTTGTTGTTTGAATATTTCCGGTATGTCACAACATATTCTTGACAGAATAAAATCTCCCGAAAATCTTCGTGAACTAGATATTCACGAACTACCTGGACTCGCTCAAGAATTACGTGACTATATTATTGATATTGTGGCGACCAAAGAAGGGCATTTAGGTGCAAGTTTGGGCGTAGTTGAATTGACCATTGCTTTACACTATATTTTTGATACACCTAATGACAAACTCATATGGGATGTAGGTCATCAAGCTTACGGTCACAAGATTTTGACAGGTAGAAAAGAAATTTTCAGTACAAATCGGCAATTGGGAGGTATAAGCGGTTTCCCAAAAATGAGTGAAAGTGAGTACGATGATTTCGGAACCGGCCATAGCTCAACTTCCATTTCCGCCATTCTTGGAATGGCTATTGCTTCTAAATTACAAGGCGAGCATGACAAACAACATATAGCTGTTATAGGCGATGCCTCAATTGCCAGTGGAATGGCATTTGAAGGTCTCAACCACATGGGCGTTACAGATGCCAATGTCTTGGTTATACTTAATGATAATGCTATTGGAATTGACCCGAGTGTAGGCGCACTTAAAAAATACTTGACCAACGTAAAAAAAGGTACGGCCAAGGATGAGAACATTTTTGAATGCTTGAATTTTGATTATACAGGACCAATTGATGGCCATGACCTCAATGCCCTACTAGTCGAGCTAGAGCGGCTAAAGTCAGTTTCTGGGCCTAAACTTTTACATATTATCACCACTAAAGGCAAAGGGCTGAAACAAGCAGAAGAAAATCAAGTGGTTTACCATGCTCCAGGTAAGTTCGACAAAAATACAGGGGAACTCAACAAAAAATCAGCCTTAAGGCAGCCATTGAAATATCAAGATGTCTTTGGGCATACCTTGGTGGAACTGGCTAAAGAGAACGATAAGATAGTTGGCATTACCCCCGCTATGCCCACAGGTAGTTCTTTAAAGTTCATGATGGAAGAAATTCCTGAAAGGGCCTTTGATGTGGGTATTGCAGAACAACATGCCGTTACTATGGCCGCTGGGATGGCGGCTGAAGGCATGATTCCTTTTTGCAATATTTACTCCACCTTTTTACAGCGGGCCTACGATCAGGTTATTCACGATGTTGCACTCCAAAATTTACCTGTTATTTTCTGTTTAGACCGGGCCGGACTGGTTGGACAAGATGGAGCGACACATCATGGCGTTTATGATATTGCATATTTGCGATGTATCCCCAATCTTGTCATCTTTGCCCCGAAGAATGAAATCGAATTGCGGAATATGATGTATACAGCTCAGCTAGGATTGAAACATCCTATTGCTATTCGATATCCTAGAGGACGAGGCGTAATGCAAGAATGGAAGACCACTTTTGAAAAAATTCCTATTGGAAGTTCTATAGAATTAAAGAAAGGTTCTTCTATTGCAATACTATCCATCGGCCCTATTGGCAATATGGTAACTGATCTTTTGGACGAATTGGATAATCCATCGGAGATAGGGCACTACGATATGCGCTTTGTCAAACCTCTTGATTCAGAAAGACTCGAAATGGTAATCAAGACCTATGACCATATCATTACTATTGAGGATGGTTGTAAGATGGGTGGGTTTGGCAGTGCCGTTCTAGAATATGCCAACAAGAACGACTTTAAGCAAGTAATAAAAATATTCGGTATTGATGATTTTTATATTCAGCATGGCACCACACAAGAACTTTATGAAATAGCAGGAATTAATAAATCATCAATAAAAACATATCTAAGTACTCTAATCAATGAATCGTAAAGCCCTTTCAAAACCTTTTTTATTTTCGTTTTTGTTCTTGGCCATACTTTGTTCAAGCGCGCAAGACTCCATTCCCCAGAGTCAAACCATAGACACCACTGAAATTGATACGGTGGTCATTCGCAAGGAACAGGTTAAAATCAAAAACATCAGGCGTGGAGTGAATTTGGTCAACCCGAAAATTTCGTTCAAGAACACAAAGCCACTTGACAAACCTTTCAAACGGTTCAGGGTACCTTCCTTTTGGGAAAAGATCAATGAAATTGGACTAAGTGCCAGTGAAGTTGCATTTGTAAATTGGAATGCTGGTGGAAACAATTCGATATCTGCAATCACAAAAGGAAGATTCGAACGCAACTATAAATTTAGATATGTACAATGGAACAATAAGCTAAGTGTTCGCTATGGTGCTAATATTCAAGAAGGTCAAAAGCCCAGAAAAACCGATGATGCCATTCGCTTTAGTTCTGCATTTAGCTATCGTAGAGATACCATTAGTAACTGGTATTATTCAGCCCGGGCAAATTTCAACACTCAGTTTTATAATGGTTTCAAATATCCAGATAGAAAGACACCAATATCTAGATTTATGGCACCTGGTTATTTCTTTTTTGGTACGGGTACTTCTTATATTCCAGAGGGAAAAAAACTCAACCTGTATATTTCGCCGATAACGCTTAAATCAACTTTTGTACTAGACCAAGATTTAGCGGATAAAGGGGCCTTTGGTGTTCAAAAAGCGGTTTTGGATGCAAATGGCAACGTATTGGAAGAAGGTGAAACAAAATTTATTGAATTAGGTTTTTTGATTAACCATAATTGGGAAACTGTAGTAGCCAAGAATGTTGAAATGCAGCACCGACTAAGCTTGTATACCGATTATCTCTCCAGCTTTGGAAATATAGATATCGACTGGGAGCTAAATTTCAACCTCATTGTAAACAAATACATAAATGCCAATATCGGCACACATATCATATACGACGATGATATTTTATTTAATGAAGTCAAAGATGCAAACGGAATTGTAATCGACCAAGGTGTTCAACGCATCCAATTTAAGCAACTATTGGGTGTAGGGGTTGCCTATGATTTTTAAGCTACAAAGACTTCCCCATAATCTTGTTATGCATATGAACCGCTGCACTATCGGAAAGACTAGCGACGTAACAACAAGAATTCAATAGAATCTGATAGATAGAAATGTTGGTACGCCTATAAAATTCAGGAAGCGTTTGTAACATCAAATGGTCGTAGTTCGAAGCGTCTCCCTCTTTCTTACGAACTAGGGCAGTAATGTACACATCAAGAATATCTGAAATGATTTTATACCCCGCAATTTCCTTTTCAATAACTTCTTGCGATTGGTAAATCCGTTCAACGCTCAAGGAAATGATATCGGTTATTTGGGCTTCATATTTACTTTTATCCATCAGGGAAACATCAAAAGAACCCTCTAAAATAGCCTCTTCATTTCGTAAGAATATGTCAACAGCATCCTGAATTAACGTATTTATAGCCAATGCGCGAAGATAGCTTAAGCGGTCTTCTTTATATTTCAGGGAGTTGAATTTTTTGGTATTTATCGTATCCTTTACCAATTTGATAAGATATTCCAAAGCGTAATCTTCGGAAATCAAGCCGAGGTTAATTCCATCTTCGAAATCAATTATCGTGTAACAAATGTCGTCTGCAGCTTCTACCAAATAGGTCAACGGGTGCCTTGAAAAACTAATATCTTTACCGGTTCGAGTTTGAAGTAGTCCGAGTTCTTCTGCTACTTCGGTAAAACTTTCCTTTTCCGATTGAAAGAAACCGAACTTTTTATCCGCAATATGCTTGGTTGGTTTTTTTGGGAGCGATTCCTTAGGGTATTTCATAAAAGCACCCAAAGTGGCATAGCTCAATCGTAGCCCTCCATCAATACCTTCCTTGCTTTCTGCAAGTAACTTAAACCCATTGGCATTACCCTCGAAATCAATAATATCTTGCCATTCTTTTTCAGTTAAAAGTTGCTTATACTTTTGACCGTTTCCAGTGGCGAAATACTCCCCGATCGCTTTTTCACCACTATGCCCGAAGGGTGGATTTCCAATATCATGAGCCAAAGCGGCGGCGGCGACAATAGCCCCAAAATCATTGAACTGATAACCATGAACTTCCTGTAAATGCGGATGCTTTTCCAACAGCTTTTTTCCGGCGATCCTTCCTAAACTTCGTCCTACAACCGAGACCTCCAAACTGTGCGTTAAACGGGTATGCACAAAATCGGTCTTTGAAAGTGGAATCACTTGAGTTTTGTCTTGCAAGCTTCGAAAGGCGGCCGAAAAAATAATACGATCGTAGTCTACCTCAAACCCTAGACGAGTTTCATCTTGTTCTTTTCGGAGTCTTTTATGGCTATCCCCAAAGCGTCTTAGAGAGAGAAGTTTTTCCCAGTTCATCATGTTCGTTTGTTGAGCCGAAAGATACTGATTTTCGAAAGCCCTATTAAATAACAGATGAATGAAAATTCACTTAACATTAGATTAACATAGTAACATTTACCTAACGCTTTTACAATACATGTTTAACATACGCATAACTCGACTTTTACACCCACGTGGTTCTTTTGCAGCGGTATTTAAATCAAACATAGTAAAACAAAAATGAAAAGAATTTTAACCATGCTGCTACTCGCAGCGTTTACGCAGATAGCTGCGCAGGAGACCGGTAGTATCGCCGGTAAATTAGCCGATAAAGAAATGAACAATGAACCCCTAGCGTTCGCAAATGTTCTAATCAAAGGCACAACCAAAGGAACCACTTCAGATTTTGATGGCTTGTATGAGATTCCAGATTTGGAACCGGGAACATATACCGTAGTTTTTAGCTTTTTGGGTTATGAAACTGTTGAAGTTCCTGATGTTACCGTTGAAGCTGGTAAAGTTTCTACTATAGACATGGCAATGGCAGCAGGTGGAGTAGCTTTAGAAGAGGTTGTTGTTACAACTGTCGCGCGTAAAGATTCGGAGGTGGCACTTCTTCTTGATCAAAGGAAAGCAGTTGAAATTAAAGAAAGTATTGGCGCTGTTCAATTGGGCAAAATAGGCGTTTCTGATGCAGCTACAGCAACAACTAAAATTTCTGGCGTTTCCAGCAGCGAAGCTTCTGGTGATGTTTTTGTCCGGGGCTTGGGAGATAGATATCTGTCTACTACCCTTAACGGATTGGCAATCCCTTCAGATGATGTTGAAAAAAAGAATATTGACTTAGGGCTTTTTCCAACAAGGGTAATTCAAAATGTAAGTGTTAGTAAAACTTATGCTGCAAAAACCACAGCTGATCAAGCTTCAGGCACAATTGATATTAGTTCAAGAGAATTACAGGGCTCAAGCGAGCTCAGTATTGGTGTTCAAAGCGGGATCAATACTAATGTAGCCCAAAGTGGGGTGTTTGATAATTTCAAAGCAACTGTTAATTCTAGAAATACTGATTTCGGTTTTTATGGTCAGAATTTGTCAACAACGCAATTAATCACCGCCCAAGGCTGGAATACCCGTCAACTTGAGACACCTATAGATTATGCTTACAATTTTGTAGCTGGTAAGAAAATCAAGGATAAACTTGCCATACTTCTCACCGCATCTCATAAAAATTCTCATGAGTATGGGCAAGGAGTTTTTCGCCAATATCGTTCTAACTTTATTGATGACACTATTACTGATGCCACGAACTATAGAAGAAAAGCTGTTACATCTGCCTTACTTGACCTTACTTATTTCGCAAATGAAAAAACCAAACTAAAGTCTAGCACCTTCTTCGTTAACAAACTAACGGATGAGGTATACGAAGGTGGTCGAAATGGTGAAGGCACCATTTTTGAAGAATCCGATCCGGCTGAAGGGCTTTTTCAGTTTGTGCGAGATCAAAACACGAAACAAACCCGCCTTTTGGTTACTCAGTTACTAGGAAGGCACCACCTTGGGGATAAAAACACCCTAGAGTGGGCTGGCGGATACAATCTCGTGAATGCTGACGAGCCCAACCGAGTAAGAAACGAAGTGAACTTTGAGCCAAATGGCACTCGGGTGCAATTAGGTCGTACGGGCGGATTTCAACAACGTAAATCAAAACAAGAAATCGAAGATGTTGAATTCAACGGATACATTAAAGATGCGATAGTTTTTGCGGAGGAAGAAGAAAAATCTATCAAACTAGAACTAGGTGTCAACTACAGAAACAAAGAACGTGATTTTTCATCTCAATTTGTTGGTGTTGAAGAAAGTGCAACTGAGGTCATATCGCCATCGACCATCGATGATATCGGAGGGATAATTAGAGAAGGTAACTTTGCCAATGGTTTGTTAGAGGTCAATGTTCTTCAACCAGATCTCTATACGGGAACCCTAATCTCTCAGGCTGCTTTTGCTGATTTCAATTACGGAATAAATAAATGGAATTTCAATGCTGGTCTTAGATACCAGAAAGATGAAATCAACGTAAATTTTGATGTTGGTAACTTTCCTGGGAGAATAGGCGAAACGGTTAAGGAGTATGATAATCTTTACCCTACGTTTAACGCCAAATACAGTATAAATGAGAAAAACGGGTTGCGATTTGCAGTGAGCCGCACAATTACGCTACCGGAATTCAAAGAAATTGCTCCATTTGAATATGTCTCTCAAACTGGGCAGGTTACCAGAGGTAATCCAAATCTTGAAGCATCAACTGACCTCAATTATGATTTGAAATGGGAGTACTTTCCTTCAAACGGACAGTTGGTTTCTGTTGCAGCTTTCTACAAAGATATTTCAGACCCTATAAACAAAGTTCAAGATAGGGGCTCTGCTGGTGTTTTCTCTTATTTCAATTCAGGAGAGAAGGCCGAAGTATTTGGTATCGAAGCCGAAACTAAAATTGATTTGGTAAAACCAATTACCAATGATGAAGATGGAAGTCAGTCAGGTTATGGTTTAACATTAAGTTTGAACGCTACCCGTATGTGGCACAATCAAGATTTAAAAGAAGTCTTCAACGAAGATGGAAATTTTGTTAGAACATTCCGTTATAAAGGATTGACCGAAACAGATTTGCAAGGTGCTTCCGATTGGATTTTCAATGGTAGCTTGAACTATTCCACGGCAGGTGAAAATTCATTCAGTGCGTCATTAACTGCTAACTACGCATCTGATAAAATTTTCGCATTAGGTGCTCCAGAAATTCAAAGTGAAAGCGAAACTTTTTACAACGATGCAATTATAGAAAAAGGGTTTGTTGCCTTAGATGGAGTTATCAGTAAAGAATTAGGTAAGCATTTACGAATTCGTTTAATCGGTAGAAACCTACTGAACCCAGATATCAAGAGAACACAATTAGTAAAACCAAGCACCACTAATATAGAAACAGAGCAAACTGTACGTTCCTACACGTCTGGTCGTCAATTGAGCTTAGGTGTTAATTATAAATTTTAGAGAACCCACATATAAATTTTAATTAATAAACAACTAGTATTATGAAATTGAAAACGATTAATTTTTTTGCAATTTGTGCTATAGCCCTCTCGATATCACTCGTAGGATGTAGCAGCGATGACAACGCACCCGATCCAGGACCCGATGCAACCGCACCTACCTGTAGTGACGGTATTAAGAATGGTACTGAAACAGGTGTAGATTGCGGCGGAAGTTGCGATGCCTGCCCAGATACAACCCCAACGGAGGTTACCGATTTAAGCGGTAATTTAACAGAAGACCGTACTTTAGTTGCCACTGAAACATATGCCCTAAAAGGTACATTTAGTGTAATGTCAGGTGCAACACTTACCATACCTGCAGGAACAACAATTGTTTCTGATAAAGGAACCGATTTCTACATCGTTGTTCAAAAAGGTGGTAAAATTGATGTACAAGGTACCGCCGCTGCTCCTGTAATAATGACATCAGCCGAGGAGACTCCTGGTGACTGGGGTGGATTGGTAATTGCAGGTAATGCAACAACTACTGAAGGTATTGATGCAACTGCCGAGGTTGGTGGAATCATTTATGGTGGTTCTGATGACGCAGATGATTCTGGTTCTATCAGTCACTTAGTAATTAACTATGCAGGTGCACAGATAAATTCAGAATCTCAATATAATGGACTTACATTATATGCCGTTGGCTCTGGAACAACCATTGATAATGTCGCCATGTTAAATGGAACAGATGATGGAGTCGAGTTCTTCGGAGGAACCGTAAGTGCTAGCAACTTTTACTTAGAAAACAATGAAGACGATGCGGTTGATTGGACAGAAGGATGGAGCGGAACTTTGACCAACACCTACGTTCTTCATACTAATTCAGGTTTCTCTACAGCTGTTGAAGCTGATGGTGCAAACAATAATCCTACACTAGCAAACTTTACGGCTGTCTCTACTAAAGGAGGTACAGCCCTTCAATTCAAAAAAGAATCAGGTGCCACAATTACCGGTCTTTCTTTAACAGGTTATGACACCTCCGTAGATATGAAAGATGATGGTCCTTTGGCAAACGTTCAAATTGATGGTGCCGATGCAGACCCTGCTTCTACATATTTAGGCGATGCATCTGTTGATGTAACTTCATTTGCGTGGGTAAACAGTAATAATGAAATTACTACCGCTGACCTTGTTGGTACTATTGATGCAGATATGACTTTGGATGCCAATACAATTTATAACTTGACAGGAAGTCTTAGTGTGGAATCAGGAGCCAAATTGACAATTCCTGCAGGAACCGTAATCATAGCGAATGCAGATAGTGGAATGGAAACTAGCACCTACATTGTTGTAAAAAAGGGTGCTCAAATTGACGTTGAAGGTACTGCGGCCGCTCCGGTAGTAATGACCTCTACAAACCAAAGCCCAGGTGACTGGGGTGGATTAGTTATTCTTGGTGATGCAACCACTACTGAGGGTATCGATGCTACGGCTGAAGTAGGCGGATTTACATATGGCGGTTCAAATGACACCGATAACTCAGGCTCTATTAGCTACTTGATCATCAACTATGCTGGTGCTCAAATTAATTCTGAATCACAGTACAACGGACTTACACTTTACGCTGTTGGTTCAGGAACAACAATTGACAATATAGCCTTATTAAATGGAACAGATGATGGTGTTGAATTCTTCGGTGGAACGGTTAGCGCTAGCAACTTCTACATGGAAAACAACGAAGATGACGCTATTGACTGGACAGAAGGATGGAACGGAACTTTAACCAATGCTTATGTATCTCATACAAAAGCAGGTTTCTCAACTGCTGTTGAGGCTGATGGGGTAAACGGAGATCCTAAGTTGATAAACCTAACTGCTATTTCTACACAAATGGGAACGGCGCTTCAGTTCAAGAAAACTTCAGGTGCGACAATAACAAATCTATACTTGGAAGGATACGAAACTTTAGTTGATATGAAAGATGCCGGTCCTTTGGCAAACGTTCAAATTGATGGTGCCGATGCAACAGTTGCAGGCCCATATACTTCAGGAACACAAGTTGATATAACTATGTTTGATTGGGCTACTGGAAACTAGAGCCTTATTAAATACCACTGAAAGCCCTGCTGAAAAGCGGGGTTTTCTTTTGGTATCATTCTAAAAAGCACTTCTTATGGTTGGTAACTTAACCTTTTTCTTACTCAATCGTAATCTGTACATAACATTAATTTTACATTGCTAAACGTTCTTTGCGTCGAACAGAGATTCGTATATGAAAAACATACTTTTTATTCCTATATTTCTTTTTACAGCTGTACTATTTTCGCAGAGTCAAGGCACTATTAAGGGTAATGTTATTGACCAAGCCATGAACAGCGAGCCGATGCTATTCGCCAACGTGCAATTAAAAGGTTATGAGACCAGTTATCAGACCAATTTTCATGGTAATTTTGAAATTTCAGATGTTGCCCCTGGCACCTATACTTTGGTAATTAGTTATGCAGGTTATGAAACCGAAGAATTGGCCGTAGTTGTGGAGGAAAATGAGATTTCCAAAATAGAAACCGAGCTATCACCCATTCAAATTAGTTTCGACAATGTAGTCGGAATGGATACGGCCTCAAAAGAAGTTATGATTACTCCTTCAAATACTGAAGAAAGTACGAAAGAATAATTTTTTGGCCCTTGTGCCTTCAAAATGATATATAAAAAGCGA
>CAZTLZ010000013.1:0-10207 GCA_964614665.1 uncultured Maribacter sp. | reverse complement strand
CCATTGGCGGGTCGCTTTTTATAGTATGAACGGGTAACTTCTTAGTTTCGACTTACAATACCTTCTGTATTTTTTGTCTCGTTAACCGCTGCAATTGCATTATTACTATATTCTACTTCTTTGAGAATATCATTTGCCCAGAATAACCATTTTCCGGTTTTAGCACCATTCTTATATGACCCTACGGAAATGGTCTCCCCTTTTTCATTATAACTCATCCACTCGCCATGTAACTGTTTTTCCAAATTGAAGGTTCCTTTCTGACTTACTTCCCCATTTGCATGGAAATAGGTAGCTTCAATTAAATTCGTTTCTTTATTCAACTTCATATCCGGCTTTGTTTGAGCAAAAGCGTTTACTGAAACAAATAATATGATGAGTACTAAGATTGTCTTTTTCATGGTAATTGGAATTATATTATGATACAAATATAGTAATATTTTACATTAAATGAACTTTTACTTAACATTAAATTTACATTGAAAACGTTCAAAATTTTTCCTTAGTATAAAAAGTTTAAAAATAATTTGTTACATATCAGATATTTCAAGATGATTTATGAAATCTTGATAACGAGAACTGACCAAAAATATCCCCTCACTTTTTTACCTTCGGAATCAATTTGATAACATTAAATTAACGTACAAACTGAATTATAATAGCACTTTTGTGACTGACCTATTTACAGCCAATTATTTCATTCTTAGTGGAGGAGAACATTTATCTTTTTATGATCATTGCACTGGTTGTGCTAGCTATTACCGACTTGGTAGTAGGAGTTAGCAATGATGCGGTCAATTTTTTGAATTCAGCAATCGGTTCCAAGGCCATATCCTTTAGAACTATTATGATAGTTGCCAGTGCAGGTATCGCTCTGGGTGCCATGTCTTCCAGTGGAATGATGGAAGTAGCCCGTAAGGGTATTTTCAACCCCTCTGAATTTGTCTTCGCAGAGATTATGATCATTTTCATGGCGGTCATGATCACCGATATTCTGCTGCTTGACTTTTTCAATACCTTGGGCATGCCGACCTCAACTACAGTATCTATCGTATTTGAGCTATTAGGTGCAGCAGTAGCTATTTCATTGGTTAAGATTGCCGGAACTAGCGGTGGTTTTGCAGAATTGAGCAACTATATAAATACAGAGAAGGCGACGGAAATTATATTGGGCATTTTACTTTCCGTAGTGGTGGCCTTCACAGTTGGGGCCATTGTTCAGTTTGCCTCCCGAATGTTGATATCTTTCAAATTCAATAAAAGACCTAAATGGGTCGGAGCACTATTTGGTGGCTTTGCCATAACATCCATTATCTATTTTATCATCGTAAAAGGTTTAAAAAGCGCTTCTATTTTCAGTCCTGAAACATTAAGCTATATCGGTGAGAATCCTGAGATTTTCCTTCTTGGCAATTTCGTTTTCTGGACCTTCTTCTCATGGCTCGTCAGTAGTTTTTTCAAAATAAATATTTATACGCTCATCATAGTTTTAGGCACCTTTGCTTTAGCAATGGCTTTTGCTGGCAATGATTTGGTCAACTTCATAGGAGTACCACTTGCTGCTCTAGAATGGTTTAATTCATGGTCCGCCTCAGGGGTTGAGGCTGCAAATTACACCATGGAAAATCAACCTGTACATACACCAACTTTACTCCTTCTTGCTTCGGGCATTATTATGGTAATTACCCTTTGGTTTTCTTCCAAAGCAAAAAATGTAGTGAAAACAAGTGTCGACCTATCTAGACAAGATGAGGGTGATGAACGTTTTCAACCAAACTTCCTATCACGCCAAATCGTAAAATTCTCGATTCAAGCTTCGGAAAACTTAGGTGGAATTCTTCCTTTGTCATTGGTTAAAAAGATAGATTCCCGGTTCGAAAAACCGTACGTCTATGTTCCTCAAAGCAGAGTGCAAGACCTTCCGGCTTTCGACTTGGTTAGGGCCGCAGTCAATCTAATGGTAGCTAGCGTGCTAATTTCCATAGCTACATCAATGAAGTTGCCTCTTTCTACTACCTATGTCACCTTTATGGTGGCTATGGGGACATCATTGGCGGATCGTGCGTGGGGCCCTGAAAGTGCTGTCTATAGGGTCGCGGGGGTTCTTAATGTTATCGGAGGATGGTTCTTTACAGCTATTAGCGCCTTTACCGCAGCCGCGATAATAGCATACATCATTCATTTAGGCGGTATTTGGGCTATTGGTTTTCTTTTGGTTATCGCCTTCCTATTGATTGGCAGAAACTATCTTTCGCACAACAAAAAAATGAAGGAGACGAAACTTGAAGAGAAACTTCAGAAATCCGAGAGTAATTCTATTATGGGTTTAATCGCTGAAAGTTCATCGAATATGTCAATGGCGATTAACAGAGCCAATAAAATATACACACAGTCTATTGAAGGACTTTCAAAACACGATATTGACCGCCTGAAAAAAAGTAAGAAGGGTATTGCCAAGCTAGACAACGAAGTGGAAGATCTTCGTGGCAATATTTTCTATTTTATTAAAAATCTTGATGAGTCAAGTATAGGTGCAAGTAACTTTTACATTACGGCTTTGAGTTATTTACAAGATATGACACAGTCATTGGAATATATCTCAAAGGCTAGCTACAAACACGTCAATAACAATCATAAAAAATTGCGATTCAATCAAATCAAAGATTTGAAGGAGACGGATTTATTTATTGAAGACCTATTTACTAAAATCAAAACGATTTTTGATGCCCAAGAATATGGTCGGCTTACCTCAATAATAATGGAGAAAGAGGTATTGATGACTACCTTAGATCAAAAAATCAATAAACAAATTGAGCGCACAAGAGCTGACGAATCAAGTCCAAAAAACACAGCCCTTTACTTTAGTCTATTATTGGAAACAAAAGACTTACTGAAAGCTACTATGAGCTTGTTGGAAACTTATGACCAACATGTAAATTAATTAGTTCTGTAGTATTATCCGTGGATGATCGCTTTCATCGTCCTTCGATTGACGGTAAGCCCTAGACATCTTTGCTGCCACCTTCATTTTCGTTTTCTAGCAATGAATCCTTTTTACCATAAAGTAACTCTGCCGTAGTAATCAGTCGATTGGTCAGGTCATTAACATAATCGTGGTCATTTACCAAGGATGACGCCATGTCAACGCTTATCAAATCGTTTCGGATTAATTCATCAATTTGGACATTGCCAATTGCGATGTTTTCCTTTGCCTTGGTTTTGAGTGCTAAAAGCTTTTGATAATGAATTTGGTTTTCTTTCGCTGTTCTGAACAAATATATAACCCTGAGAACCTTGATAATCATTTTTCGAAACCGATCATATTCCTTAATTATATACTTGTTATCCGATTCCAAAAATTTAGAGGCATTTCGTCCTAAATCCTCGACATTTCTAATAACCTCGACCATATTCCTATTTACCAGTTTGATTTCCAGAACTCGATTGTTTTGTTCTTGACCTAGCTTAAAGGCACTCTGAGTCATCGACGCATATTTGATGATCTCACCGTATATTTTCTTGACTTTGGTGAGATATAAATCCCGAACATTGGCTTCAAGGTCTTCAGTAGATTTTTTAACTACCTTTTTGACTTTTAAATCGGAAACAACGTCCTCTCTATGAACATTCAATGCATGTGCGACGATTTCAAAAATAGCATGCTCGTATAAGTATTTGGATTCCTGTTCAAGAGAAGCAATCGCAGTTTCAGGATATCGCAAAACTTTTTCGTTTAAATATTTAGGCTCTTCAATACTCTTGTCCTCAATGACTTTTTCAGCAACAGCCCATTCAACAATTTTAGCAATGGGCTTTACAAACCATACCAAAAGAAAGGTGTTCAATACATTGAATATCGTATGGAACAATGAAATAGCAACTGGAATGGCCATGGCATTCAAAAAGGGGGAATCCGATCCAGATCGCACCACTAACCAATCGATCATTCTTAGAAAAGGGTAGAACAAAGCTAACATCCAAATCACCCCGACTGTATTGAAAATGAGATGTGCCCTTGCAGTTCTTTTTCCATGAAAGTTGGCTACTAAGGCCGCAATATTGGCCGTAATAGTCGTGCCGATATTTTCTCCGAGTACCATGGCAGCGGCCATTTCAAAGGGAATCCAACCCTGAGCAGTCATAATAAGGGTCAATGCCATAGTAGCACTAGATGACTGTATCACAACCGTTAAAACTGTACCTATCAGCAAGAATAAAAGGACGGACCAAAATCCTAAGTCTGTGTATTTCTTTAGAAACTCAAGTATTTCAGGATTCTCATTTATATTGGGCATGGCGTCCTTCAAGAACTGCAGCCCTATAAAAAGCAATGCAAAACCGATAATAAAACCACCCCAGTTTTTAAGGTTATCCTTTTTAGAAAATGTGAATAGAAAACCAAAGCCCACAAGAGGGAGCGCAATAGAACTCATACTTACCTTAAAACCTAAAATGGTAATCAACCATGCGGTAATTGTGGTTCCGATATTGGCCCCCATTATAACACTTATCGACTCGGGTAAGGTCAATAAAGCAGCGTTTGAAAAACTTACCACCATCAAAGTGGTGGCCGATGAAGATTGAATGATAGAGGTAATCAAAAACCCAGTGGAAATCCCCAAAAACCGATTTGAGGTCATTGTGGCCAAAATGGAACGCATTCTTTTTCCTGCAAGATTCATGAGTGCATCGCTCATCACTTTCATTCCAAAAAGGAATAGACCCAAAGCTCCAATAAGCTGAAGTATTTCAATAAAACCGTAATCCATACTATATCCCAACACTTTCTAAACCAGAAGCGCAACCTTAATTTAAGGTAAATTAATTAGAATGAGTATCTTTCAAAAAAGTATAGCTCAAGAATATGATAAAATCTTACTACTTCTTTCTTCCCCTCATTTTTGGAACGCTAGTTTCAGCCCAAGAAATTTCTGGAACAGAGTTACTAAATAAAACCATTGACTATCATGATCCAAATAATTCGTGGTCTTCTTTTAAAGGGAATTTAGATATTACCATGAGTACTCCTGATGGAAAGGATCGTATTAGTGCTATTGTGTTAAATCTTCCGATGGAATATTTTCATCTTACTTCAACGAAGGACAATGTTACTTTGAAACAAACCTTGAGTAAAGGGGAGTGTGAGCTAATGCTCAATGGAAGCACAACAATATCCGAAGAAGATAAAAAAACACATCGTTTGACCTGTGAGCGGGCCCATATGTATAAAAACTACTATACCTATCTCTACGGATTGCCTATGAAATTAAAAGACCCTGGCACCATAGTTGACCCGGTAACTCAAAAAAAGACCTTCAAAGGCAAAGAATATTTGGTTCTTAAAGTTACTTACGAAAAGAAAGTAGGTGAAGACATCTGGTACTTTTATTTTGACCCGAAAACCTACGCTATGGAGGTATATCAATTCTTTCATGATGAATCAAAAAACGATGGGGAATACATTCTCTTAACAGGAGAAGAAGAGGTTTCAGGTATCAAAATGCCCAAAACCCGGGCTTGGTACTACAATAAGGGTGACAAATATCTCGGTACAGATGTATTGACCAAGGCATCATCTTTATAGAGGGATTTCCATTCCTTATCGGCTTGTGTTGTTCATCGAAAAATTTATACCTATTTCTTTTTTGGAGCGTTAAGTTAGACACCCAACGTCTCCACTATGCGCCCTTTCAAATTCTTCCTGCCAATAGCAGGTGCTCTTTTTCTTCTCAATGCTTGTACTAAAGACAGCATATCTTTAACCGAGGAAGAACAACAAGAACAAGAGCAAACCGATCTTACTGCAAGGTTGGCCGCAAAAAAACTGTACGAAGATTATTATTTGGGCTCAAGGAGTACGTCAGCTGATGTGGCCTGGTCAGGTGATGAATCTTCATGCAATCCAGGGGAGGTGCCTCAAGGTACCATGGACAAGATTTTCATGCGCTTGGAATATTTCAGAAAAGCTGCTGGGCTCAATAACGCAATATCAGAAAATGATACCAAAAGCGAAAAAGCCCAACAAGCTGCATTAATGATGAAGTCGAATGGTACGTTAGACCATTTTCCTCCCGAAAGCTGGAAATGCTATTCCACGGCAGGGAAGGACGGTGCTGGTAACTCTCTTTTGACTCAGACAAGGAATGCAGAAGCTGTTGATTCCTATATGAAGGATGCTGGTGAGGCAAATGGTCCCGTAGGGCATAGAAGGTGGTTATTATGGCCAAGATTGCAAGAGATAGGCGTTGGAAATACCGATAACACGAATGCGATATGGGTACTAGGCGAGGCTGGAACACCCCCGGCAGATGCTCCAGAATTCATTTCGTGGCCTCCAAAAGGATACTCCCCTAAAAAATTCGCCTACCCGAGATGGTCATTTTCAATTGCCGATGCCGATTTTACCGGGGCGAGCATAACTATGACTGACCAGAATAATCAATCAGTGACACTATCAATTGAAGAGTTGGATAATGCATTTGGTGACAGAACTATAGTTTGGGTGCCAGACATCAATATCAATTCGTTAACCGAGGATTCGACCTTCAAAATAACTCTTCAAAACGTAGGTATAGGAGCAGAAATGAAAGATTTTGATTATGAAGTGATACTGTTCGATAGCGACAACTAGCAGATTGAACATCACCTAGAAACGAACGTTAACAAGTAGTCGATAACTAAAAGCATTTCTTGATTCTATTCGAAGTTAATTTGATATATTGATGTATCATCTTTTGGAATGGATACAATAGCCCAATTAGCGCAAAAGCCCATCGTAGAACATAAACTCGACTTGGGTAGATTCGTATTTTATGAGAACATCTCTATTGCCGAGGTAAGCGAAGGTACGCACGTGACTTTTGAAAAAATCGCAAGCATGCTGCAAATCGCAGAAGATATCTACGGAAACGAAGTTCCTTTTGTATACATATCCAATAGAATTCACTCCTATTCTATTGACCCCTTGGGTTATTACGAAGCCATGAAAATGTTTCCGAATCTTAAAGCCTATGCTATTGTCTCTCAAAATAAACGTAGGCGCATGTTGGCCGTTTTGGAAAAATTGTTCAATAAAAAACCCATTCGGGTTTTCGATAATTTGGAAGAAGCTTACACATGGGCAGAACAAATCACAGCAAAGCCCTCCCAGGCACAATAGGTTTTTTAGATTGAAAGGTGGTTCTTTTTGCACGAAGCTAATTCCACTAGCCGATGAAATTAGGACATACAACGAAAAGTTGATATCTATTTTTTACTTGAAAATGGTTTTCAGGTTTAATTGATATATTGCCAACAAACCTCCGAATGGGCACTTCAATACGCACAAAACAGACTCCAATAGTTGAGCATAGTCTCGATATAGCTCGTATCATCTTTTATCCAAATATCGTTATTGCTGAAATAAAGGAAGGCACTCATGTTACTTTTGAAAATGCTTCATTTCCGATGCAGATAACAACCGAATTCTACGGTGCCGACAAACCATTTGTCTACATATCCCATCGATTACATTCCTATTCTATAGATCCCATCGGGTTTCGTGAGGTTGCAGCTTTGTTTCCAAACCTAAAAGCCTTGGGAATTGTAGAAAAAAAGAGAAGAAAACGCATGTTGGCAAATTTGGAGCGCCTATTCCTCAAAAAGCCCATACGGGTATTCGATAATTTGGAGGATGCCATGATCTGGGCCGAAGAATTTTTAAAACAGGAAACTAATCCTTAAAGGTCGTTTTCAAATTTACCAACGAGCTTTAGCGTGACTTCGTATAGGTTTTCATCTTCCATTTTTGACTTTAGCCAGGCATAAAAGCTCATCACAAAAATATCTTCTTGTGCCGCACCTAACCACTCGAATGAATTTTCAACTTCATTCTTGAACCCTTGGGTTACAACCTCCTCTGGGTTTTTGTAATACCTGCTAATCAGCTTTACAAAAGTTAAAACCCGCTCTTCACCTCTATCTTGAAGTTGGCTTGTAAATTTTCTCTTAAACTGTTGCAGGCGCACAAGAACAAGGTCCAATCTATCTAATTCGGTAAGTACAAGAATCTCTATAAGATTTTTTTTTACCACCCAAATCCATCCCATTTTTTTCTCATACCACATATCACTATGACTCAGGTTTTTTATGATTTGGTAGGCCTCCGAAAAACTACCCTGCTGAAAAAGACACATGGCGATTAACAGTTTCACATCTAAAGAATCTTTTTTTAAATCCGTAAGTATATGAATTGCTTTTTCATGCTTGCCTGTATAATTGTAATTCAAAGCCTGGAGTATCGCTAGCTTCTCTTGAAATCGCTTATGATATGCATTGTTATCTTTCCGCATCTCAACCTCCATTTCTTTGCTAAACTTCAGTGAGGCAGCGAATTTTTTATTTCTGAATTGGGTAATCGCCAATAAATTGAGAATATTTAAGTGGTAATATCTATGCTTGTTTTTAAGTCTACTCTTTTTATTGACTATCTCGTATAATTCTAACATGAATGGGGAAATAGAGTAGTAATCACTTTGCAATTTTGCCGCAGTGGCAGTTATTTCCATAAGCTGGTATAGCGACTTGTACGTTAGTGCTTCGTTCACTTCTATACGAAACTCTGAAAATGTATTTTGAACTATATCTCGAACCGAGCTATCATTGGTATTCTTCAATCTCGATTTGATAGCCGCATACGCCCGGTTCAAATGAAAATCTTGCTGGTACAAATCCATATTCATTTTAGAACCTTCAATGATTTCTTCAAGCTCCCAATTGGTATTCAAATGAGCGTATTGAATCTTGGTATGGTAAATTTCATTTCGTATGGAGTACAAATCCAAAGGAATTGCAGCCCGTTCTGCTTTTTCCAAAGTCTTGAACGCAATTTTATACAGTTTCTTCTCAAAGAAGATGCGACTTGCTAAAAGTAATTTAAGTATTTCCAGCTCCTCGGAGGTCTCGCCAGCAAAACTCTTACTGGCAACAAAATCTATTAAACTGTCCTGTAACCTTTTGCATAAGGCATGAAATGAATTCCGAGCAGGTCTTCCGTACAGTCTTATATCCAAATCGTCGGTTTTTCCCGCATCAATGAGCTTGAAAAGCTTTTCGTTCTTGGTATCCTTTCTACGGTTCTTTCGTCTAAGTTGAAGAAGAAATTCTTGCTTTTCATCCCTACTTAAAGCACCCAAAATAGTAATTACCCCCTTCATTAAAACATAAGTTTTTATTTACCTTACTTCAATAAAAATAGACATTTATGTATAATTTTATCATTTTTAATCATAAGTTTTAAATGTAATTAGTATTTCAAGCCTCATCATTCTGTCTCATCTTTGCCCCTAAATAATGGAAAATTCTAAATCAAACAATTATGGAAAATTCAGTATTTAATGAGAAAAAAGAAATTAAGAAAGTAGAAGAGTTTAATGGTAGGCCAACCTCCGCATTTGTATCTGCTTCTTGGATGGCAGTTCTAATCGGAATGACCTCCTATTGTATCGGTCTTTGGAATGCTTACATGGAATTAAACGAAAAGGGATACTATTTTACCATTCTCCTTTTCGGACTCTTCTCTGTGGTCTCCGTCCAAAAAAGCGTAAGAGATAGACAAGAAGGTATTCAAGTAAGTGATATGTATTATGGCATTAGTTGGTTCACTACCATAGCCTCGATAACTCTTTTAGTCATTGGATTATGGAATGCGGACCTCGAACTTAGTGAGAAAGGCTTTTACGCCATGTCATTTCTCTTGAGCTTATTCGCGGCAATAGCGGTTCAGAAAAATACTCGGGACATCCAGTTTTTGGATAAGCTAGAAGAAAGCTAAGAATCTATTATTAAGGCAAACCTGTTCAAACTGATGAGAATAGGTTTGTCTTAATCGTTTTCCGAAGGCAATTACAAAATCGCACATGCGTTATTAATTAAATATCAAAGTATGAATTCTAAACTTGAAAGACAGCTAAGTGAACTCTTGGAGGCAGATATAATAACTTCTGAAATAGCTCAAAACATTTCTGCTTTTTATCATACAAAAGAACAAGGGAAACCAAATCGTCTCTTCACCATTTTTGGTGTATTAGGTGCACTGCTAAGTGGCTTGGGCATCATTCTTCTCGTTGCCCACAATTGGGACAACATGGCTAGAGGTTTAAAAACCTTTTTCTCTTTTCTCCCGCTAGTGATAGGACAAATTGCTTGTGGATATAGTTTAATTCGAAAG
>CAZTLZ010000012.1:35137-37035 GCA_964614665.1 uncultured Maribacter sp. | reverse complement strand
CCAAAGGCTTTTTGACCTCGGTTCAAAAGAAGCTTTCGAATGAGCGTTTTGTAAACAATGCGCCTGAAAAGGTAATTGAAATCGAAAGAAAAAAGCAGTCCGATGCTGAAGCTAAGATTGAAACCTTAGAGAAGAGTTTAGCTAGTTTGGGTTAAATCTCGATAAACTAAAAAATGTTTATTTTAGTCACATGGATATAAAAAATACTCGGTTTAGTACTGACCTTATTAGGTATTGGTGGCCTGATTTATACGGCCATATTATATGTAAATGGCTCAGGGGAGTTTAAAATATTGGCCGTTTATGGTATTCTAGGTGCCATTTTCTTCTTTTCCGGTATGGGCTTGATTAAACGTCTCGGTAGTTCAAGTGAATAATTAGTTTTTATAAGGAACATCAAAACTACAAAAGTTGTGGGTTTGACTTCTTAGGTGTGGTACTACCACAGAAAACAGATTAAATTTCTTTATGGAAAATAAGATGTCCATTGGGGCGTTTTAGGATTAATATTGATACAATCTTTTACTATAAACATTATGACCAAACTCATCTACCTCGTTTTATGTTCATTTTTTTTCTCCACATTTTCTGTTGCTCAAGAGGATTATATGGGTGAAATAGTTAGCAAGGCCTGTAGTTGTTTAGAAGAAATTTCTGAGGATATCAAAGGGCAGGGTCTTGAAATGCAATTGGGTGTTTGTATCTTAAATGCTGCTGGACCCTATCAAAAAGAACTTCTTGCTGAGTATGGGTTAGATTTAAATAAAATGGATACCGAAGGAGAGAAAATTGGAGTGCTCATTGGGGGGAAAATGGCTGCTGCATGTCCTAATACTTTAGTGGAAGTTACTCAGAGAACCTCAAGTGATGAACAGTCGGAAGAGACAATATCAAGTCATGGTACCGTCATGGAGGTATCTACTGATTTTTTAATATATTTCGCTATCAAAGACGAAAGAGGTAGGACAGAAAAATATTATTGGTATTCCTTTGTAGATTCTGATACTGATCTCATAAAGGATTATAACAATCTAAAAGACAAAAATGTTACCATAGAATATCATAGGGAAGAATTTTTTGACCCAAAAATAATGGAGTATAGGCCATTGAATATTATTGATGTTTTGAATATTGATTAAAAGTAAGATTATGAAGGCTCATAAAATAAACCTCAATTTAGGTTATACTATTATTTTAATATTTTGTTTCACTTTTTCAAATGCACAAGACCAGAGTGCTAAAGAGTTTCAAAAAGAGCTGAATGACTTCTACAAAAATCCAGATAAATCACCTTTAAAGTCAAAAGCCAAAAAGTTCAAAGGCCACAAATTTTTTCCTGTCAATACTAGTTTCAAGGTAGAAGGTAAATTTACAAGAACTTTGAATGCACTTCCTTTTCATATGAAGACTACTACTAGTAGGCTGCCAATTTATGAAAAGTATGGAGAGGTAACCTTTGAAATTGATGGAAAAGAATTGTCCTTGGTCTTATATCAAGGTCATGCGACAAGGGCAAAAGAAGAGTATGAGAACCATCTTTTTCTCCCGTTTACGGATATGACAAATGGCGAAGAAACATACCAAGGCGGGCGATTCATTGATATGCAGGTTCCAGAAGGCGATACTGTGATTATTGATTTTAATAAGGCTTATAATCCGTATTGTGCTTATAATGCCGACTATTCCTGCCCAATTCCTCCAAAGGAGAACGATTTGAATGTTCGCATTGAGGCGGGGGTCCAATATGATAAAAAAAGTAAGCGGTTTTAGGAACAACCATTCTTGCACATAGGTTTCTTTTTCTCATTTCAACTTGAAGTTTTCCAGCTAGTTAGCTATCTTTAGACAAATAACACTATTATGAAAAGTCTGTTACTGGCAACCGTGATATTGTCCAT